>JAUZPC010000406.1 GCA_030706105.1 Bacteroidota bacterium
AATGAGTCTTTACCAGCTTCAGACTTGACCATATACTGTTTAATCTGCTTATTATACCATTTCTCAGAAAAACTGAAATTTGGGGTCAAATTGAAGTACCCGAATTTTGGAGAAAAACTGGTAGAGAAAGAATGTTGAATGCCTCCTTTAATATCTAAATGGTCATTCACTTTATTTCTGGTGTTCCTGAATTCACTGCTATAATTAAATCCTATAAGCTCATACCATTTTTGATCACTTGTGCTATTGGCTTTTTTAAATGGGTATGTCTGGGATTTATTGAAAGTTAAATTAGGCAGCACTTCATAAACGGTACCATTATCAAGATCTTGATTTCTGGAATAACTTAAAGATAAACTGTTGCCTGATTCTTCCCATGATTTAAAGAAAGTAATATTGGAAATAATATTTCTGTTCAAATTATCATTTATGTTAGTACTGGTTTGTCTAGTGTAATTCTTACCTGATATAAATTGGACATTAGCATTTAAACTGGTTGTAGGATCAATTCTCTGATTATGAACCCAATTGATGGACCAGTTAAGATCTTTAGACAAATCAGGATCGCCGGGTTCTCCAAATATCATATCAGAATATCCGACTTCAAGCTGCCCGGTAAAATCATATCTTTTAGCATACCTGAATAAACTTTTTGCATTATAGCTGCCTCTTGTATAATAATCCCCGGTAAAGTTAACATCCATATAATCGCTAATTGCCCAGAAGTACCCAAAACGTGAAAAATACTTGCCGTATCCGGGTCTGTCACCAAATGCAGGAGGCAAAATGCCGGAACGTCTTCCACTTTCAACCGGAAAAACTGCAAATGGAATAGGGACAGGCAGCGGCACTCCTCCAAAGTATAGCCAAATCCATCTGGCAATAATTTGATCTTTATTTATCACCTTCATTGAAGAAGCGTAAAAGTTATAATGTGGGTGGTTTAAATTGCAGGTTGTATATTCACCATCCTTAATAAAAAATACGTCTTTGGTAACCTTATTAATTTTTTCGCCTGTATAAAAAGCACCATCGGTTTCAGTTTGTGCCTCGGTAATAAACCCCTGCAAGGTTTTAAAGTTATACTTTAATTTAATGCCTTCATACCCTTCTCCCTTATCTTTAAGGACAGGAGTATCAATAAATTTTTTAACTGCCGTATCTGAGGGTGTACCTTCGGCATGAAGGAAGTTAGTATTAAAATCTACAAAAATATTTGCACTTTTTAGATCAGTATCTTTATATTGAAGCTGCCCCTTTCCATAAATATCCATCTTTCTTTGTTCAATATAATAGATAATTGAATCAGTAGATTGAGCATAAATAACTGTATCCACATCAAATTTTTTGGTTTTAACGGAATCTTTTTTAGATAGCAGCGTATCAGGAATCAGGACAGAAGCAGAATCTTTTTTTAATATCGCAGTGCTGTCAATTTTCTGAGCAAAAATTGCATTAATACTTAATATGAATACTATTATTGGGAGAAATCTCATTATTAAAGAATTATTTTTGAATGTATAAAAATAATAAAAAATAAGTAAAATGATATGCAATATAAGGTACAGAAATAATGCATGACGTATAAAGCCTTCTTTGTCTTCCCCTCTTCTTTCATACAAATCCTGCATTTAATACTGAACTGAAATGTACATTTATCCGGCAGAAGAATTACTCTCCCAATAATTGAAATATAATCAGACTATTGTAAATAATAGACTAAAGCAGCAGCTCCCTGAATTCCGGCTTCATTTTTTAATTTAGCTGGAATAATTTTGATATACTTGCTTAATGAAGCTAAAACTCGTCTCTTGGTGGCATTAGAAGTTGCATCAAACAGAGGTTTTCCAAAACCTGAGACTCCGCCGCCAATAACAAAATTTGTAATATCAAGAATGTTGCTTACCGTAGCTAAGGCTGCGCCCAAGTTCTCACCCATATTTTTAACAATTTCATTAGCATATTTGTCATTTAACTGCACCGCTTCAGAAATCACTTTAGGAGTAAGATTTTCCGTGTCGTTATTTATCAGTTTATTAATCTTGGAATCAGGATAATTTGGCAATTCTTCTTTAACAGCATTTATTAAATAGCCATTACCCAAATATGCTTCAACACAACCTGTGTTTCCGCAATTACATTTTTTCCCGTGTAAATCAATTACTATATGTCCAATTTCCCCGCCTGCCCCTGTATCTCCTCTGTATAATTTCCTATTAATGATAAGACCACCACCAACTCCGGTTCCAAGGGTTATCATTACAAAAGATTTTAATTTTTTTCCGGCGCCATAAATAAGTTCACCAATAGCAGCAGCATTTGCATCATTTTCAACAACAACTTTTGTATTAGTGATTTTTTCCAATTCTTTGCGCAAGAACACTTTTTTCCATCCCGGAAGATTTGGAGGATTTTCGACAGTGCCTTTATCCATTGAAACAACACCCGGAGAGCCTATACCGATTCCCTGGATTTTATACTTATTTCCCTTAAGCAATAAATCAATTCCGTATTTTATCTGGCTAATAACTACTTTAGAACCGCCTTCAGCCTTAGTATCAACAGAAATTTTCTTAATAATCTTGCCGGTATTTGTAACAATTCCTAGCTTAATATTTGTACCGCCAAGGTCAACCCCTATTGAGTACTTGATTTGTTCTACCATTATTTTAATAGATAATAAATTAAAGAAATTGAGATGTAAAAATACAAAAAAAAACAGAGTATTTAAACACCAACTGGGTTATAATTATTTAATTTTCAATAATTAGGGCAGATTAAAGAGTAAATTGCACTTAAAGTGAGTTAAAGGATGCAGGTTATCTTCTTATTCCCAAGAAAACACAATTAAAGGAATAGAATTTATAAAATCTCATTTACAGAATTGTTTAAATTAATTATTTCCTGCCTTGCAAATTCACCAAAATTAGTGGAATTATCTTTATAAATTATTCCCCGGGATGAATTTATTAAGAAATTTTTCCTATTTGCCGATGCAAAACATTGAATTACATCTTTAAGACTACCGCCTTGCGCACCAACGCCCGGTAAAAGGACAGGAAGATTTCCAAATGATGTAATATTCTCTTTTAATTCTTCTATTTTAGTGGCACCAAAAACAATACCGCAGTTATTATCGGAATTCCATTTTACTACATTTTTAATAACCTTCTGGTACAAAAAGCTGCCATCTTCTAATTTTAATTTTTCAAAATCTTCA
>JAUZPC010000407.1 GCA_030706105.1 Bacteroidota bacterium
CAGGAAATGTTTTGCTTAATTATAGAATAGAAAAGAAAAATTCTTAGAGTATCAATTATGCGAAAGTTGATTTTTCTATTATCGATTTCTGCCGACGGTTACGTTGAGGGACCGAACAATGAAATTGACTGGCATAATGTTGATGATGAATTTAATGATTTTATGTTAGGTTTACTCAGTGAGGTTGACGCCATTATATTCGGCCGGAAAACTTATGAATTACTATCAAGTTACTGGACTACAACCAAAGCTATGAAAGATTCATATGCCGTTGCTGAAAGGTTAAATAATTTAGATAAAATCGTTTTCTCGACTACTCTCGAAAATGTATACTGGAATAACTCTAAGCTTATCAAAGCAAATGTTGAAGAAGAAATCCGGAAGTTAAAAGGACTTCCCGGGAAATATATGACAATCGGCGGTCCTAACCTGGTATCTTCTTTATTAGATTACGATCTTGTTGATGAGTTTTGGTTAATAATTAATCCGGTCTTTCTTGGTAAAGGAAATAAACTATTCAACGATTTAAAAGATAGAATCAGTTTAAACCTTGACGGGATTAAAACATTTACCTCAGGTAATGTCCTGCTTAGATATTCTGTAAACAAGAAGATTTAATGAAATTCCTTGTTTACTATATCGAATAATTTGTATAGGCACTTCGCAAGATATCTAAGAATAACTAAAACAACGCCTAAACACATTTTAATTTAATTGTTTAAGTACTATATGCTTAATATTTCTTTGAGAAATTAAGAATACTTTATTTATTTTTCGGTACTTTCTATTTATGACTATATGTTATAAAAGTTATTATTTCATTAAAACCAGCTTTTTAGTTTCGGAAAAACTCCCGGCGTGTAGTGTATAAAAATAAATTCCACTCGGCAGATTTGAAGCATTGAACTTCACTTCATATTGCCCTGCTTGTTTTTCTTCATTAATCAACGTAGCCATTTCATTGCCAAGTATATCATAAATTTTTAATGTAACTTTACCTGCATAAGGTATAGAATATCCAATTGAAGTTACCGGATTAAACGGGTTTGGATAATTCTGCCGTAAAACATATGAAGCTGCCGGATTAACATTTACTTTAATCTCTTTAGAATATTGGAATTTTCCATCGGCATCTAACTGCTTAAGGCGGTATATGTAAACACCGCTTTCCTTTATTGTTTTATCTGTAAAAGTATAATCTTTAGGCGAATTACTGTTAACATTACCAATTACAAAACCGACTTTTTGCCAACTGGCTTTTGACAGGTCACTATTGAATAATGACCTTTGAATTTCAAATCCATAATTATTTACTTCCGTGGCAGTGTTCCAGTTAAGCAGTACATTTTGTCCGCTTACCTTGCCGGTAAAGGATGTAAGTTCAACCGGGAATATTGAAGATATATCTGTTTCCCATAAACCCCGGCCAAAAGTACCGGCCCTAAGCTTATCGGCGCCTGACTGATAAAATATTTCCATTTCAGTAACAACTACGTTTGGTAAACCTGTACTAAAATTAGTCCAATTACCGCTGCCGTCTTTTATATACACCCCAACATCTGTCCCGGCAAATAGGACATTACGGTCGGTAACACTTTTATACTGAGTAATACACATTATCGGAAGATTAGGCAATCCGGCCGAGATATTAGTCCAATTGCTGCCACCATCTGTCGTTTGGTATACTTTAGCTCCGGCAGTATATCCGCCATAAGTAATCCAGACTGTATTGGGATCATTATTTTTTACTGCTATATAAGTAACACTACTGGAGGTAGTAGGCAGAGTAACGGCTGACCAATTAGTTGCCCCGCCATCAATGGTTTTCCACATATTTGTTAAATCTGCAGCATAGAGTACATTTGTATTGGAGGGGGCAATAGCAAGTGAACGTAATTTGGTTGAGGCACTCAACTGTTGAGATGCACTTGTCCAGGAGTCGCCTTTATTTGCAGTCTTCCAAACTTGGTCAAACCCGGCATAAAGGATTGAACTGTTTGTCGGATCCATTATGTATGGAGTAACCCAGGCCCCGGTAGGCTGTCCTCCGGGTATATTAGCAGAAATTGTAGTAGTAATTTGGTTGCTGAATCCATTGCTGTTCCTGTATATTGTACCCTGTACATAAGTAGCATACATATATGTAGTTGCATTATTAAAATCAATAATACATTCCATTCCGTCACCGCCGGTAACATCATTCCACGTATTTACACTTCCGTTAAACTTTTTAGATCCATTATCCTGCAAGCCTGCTAAAATTTTTGTAGCATCTGTACTGGAAATTCCGATCCTGTAAATCTGGCTTATCACTAATCCGTTTGACAAATCTTTCCAGCCTGTTCCGCCATTGGACGTTTTATAAATACCGCCATCGTTACCCTCAAAAATAGATGTACCGCTCTGAAATGCTAAAACATGCTTGTCTGCATGTGCAACAGGCGCTCCAACCTTATTATAAGACGAAGAACTTGTCCACATATTGCTAATAGTCCACGTAACGCCCCCGTCTGTGGATTTCCAGGTATTTATTCCCCCAATAAAAACAACGTTTGCATCCGTGGGCGATGCCGCAATACATACATCGTATGTACCCTGCCCGCTGGAAGCACCGGAGCCATCACTATAATATCCAAACATATTTTGGCTTGTATTGGTATTTATCTGGGCAAAATTTGCTCCGCTGTCTGTAGATTTATATATGCCTAATAATCCCCCTGTACTATTAGCTACAAGCTGATAGACTACAGCAGGATTGTTTGGAGAAACAGCAAGCTCACTTCGCCTCCCGCCCGTAATTGTAGCAGTAATATTCCAATTCTCCCCTGTGTCGGTTGACCTGAAAACATATGCGTAGCCGTAACCAACGGTAGAGGCATAAACTATGCTTGGGTCGCCCGGTTTAAACTCCATATCAATAAATTTGTTGCCATCTTTTTGGACCCAGCTTCCTCCGCCGTCAGTTGATTTATATATTCCGTCGGTTGTTGCGGCAATAAGAATTTGATTATTAGCAGGGTGAATCAAAAGACGATAAACCATTTTTTTTGAGCTTGGGGCGTAGGTAAGACCTGTAGTATTCCATGTAGAGCCAGCGTCAGTTGATTTTAACACTCCTATACTTACATTATCAGCATCCTGACCTCCCCCGAGAGACCACATGCTGCCGCCATCCCTGTCGCCGGTAACAATATACATAGTACCGG
>JAUZPC010000408.1 GCA_030706105.1 Bacteroidota bacterium
ATTCAGTCGGAAAGATCACCTCCGTAATTTGATACTCAATCACTGCTTTGTTTATATTTTCAAAACTTGCAATAATTTCATAACTACCGGCTTTTCTTCCTATTTGAACATTTTCTTCTCCAAGTAAACCGACAATATTACGAATATCTTCAGAATTATTTTTAAGTTTGTCAGCTATCTTAACCGAGGCCTCATTAAATCCGGCTACCATAGTTCTTTTTGAAGCAAGCTTGCCGGTTTTGCTTCCTACTCCGAAGACAATTTTATATACAATCCGCCAAAAGCTTAAAACAAAGAACAGGAAGGCATAAGTCAATAACAGAATACCTCTGCTGTATGCATACTCTTTAAAGAAATAAGTTAATGTAGAAACGAAGAAAAAGCTTAAAAATATTGCCGATAAGTTCTTCAACACAGATAGTGAGTCTTTTCTATATACTCTTAAAATGGATGTACATGCTATATGCAGCAACGCCGGGACGGTATAAACTATATGCATGCCCACATGGGGTATTCCGTGAAAAACAGCAAATACCGGATAGACTATTGTAGAAACGTACAATGAGAAATCAAAAAATATAAAATCCAATAAAATTGAAGACAGGATAAGCTTTCTTTTAGCTACATACGAAAATATTTTGTTAATATAAATGGCAGCAAGTAAGATAATCTCAACTAACAGTGAACTGGATAAATGTTTTTTAACAAATAAATGCTGCGCATTATAAAAATACTTTGTCTCATCAATAGAGCTGCGTTTAGTACTTTCGCCTTTGTAATGAATAATCGTTGTATCATGCACATAAAAAACCTTATATCCGGCTTTCTGGACTCTATAACACAGGTCCAAGTCTTCACCATACATAAAGAATTGTTCGTCAAATCCACCTATTTTTTCATAGACTTCACTTCGCATCATCATAAAAGAACCGGAAACGGCGTCTACTTCGTAGGTTTTATTTTCATCTAAATAAGTCAGATTATAACGTGCAAATATTTTGCTTTTAGGGAAAAATGAACTCAAGCCGGAAACTTTTGTAAAGGATGTCCAGGGGCCCGGGAAACTCCTACGGCATGCAAGCTGTAAAGATCCATCCGGATTTAGTATTTTACATCCGGCAAGGCCTGCCATCGGGTTATCCTCAAAGAAGCTAATCATCTTTATTAAAGTGTCTTCCTGAACAAGTGTGTCGGGATTGATAATAAGAAAGTATTTTCCCTTAGCAATAGAAAGCGCTAAGTTATTAGCTTTACCAAAGCCTAAATTACTTTTGTTCTCAATTAATATAACTTCAGGAAAATTCTGTCTGATATATTGGGGACTGCCATCTTGGGATGCATTATCTGAAATTATTATTTCGATTTTAAGAGAGTGGGCAGCTTTTTTTATAGACTCAATTAGGTTTGATACAAATTCTTTAACATTATAGTTAACTATAATTACTGAAAGATCTATATCATTCATCGGTTAAAGGATTCCTAAGATACTTCTAAACCTTAACTTCCAGACCATAAATATAGCTTCACGTACAATTTTTTTTGACATTTTGCTTGTTCCTGTTGCTCTGTCGGTAAAGACAATAGGAATTTCTTTAATTTTAAAACCCTTTTTCCAAGCTTTATATGTCATTTCTATTTGGAAAGAATAACCATTTGATTTTACTTTGTTCAAATCGACTGCCTGCAGAACTTCTTTTCTAAAACACTTATAACCGCCGGTTGCATCTTTAACAGGCATCCAGGTTATAGCTCGCGTATAAACGCTGGCAAAATAACTAAGAAGAAGCCTTGTCATTGGCCAGTTAATTACATTTACTCCCTTGACATATCGGCTGCCTAAGACTAAATCATTTTCTTTAATCTCCTTTAAGAAAGCAATAATATCCTTAGGGTCATGTGAATAATCGGCATCCATTTCAATAACATTATCATAACCGTTGGCCAGAGCATATTTGAAACCAGCAATGTAAGCTGTACCTAAGCCCATTTTCTTTTCACGCTTAAGCAGTTTAACTCTATTGTCGTTTTTACTTAAATTCTCCACAAAGTCCGCACTGCCGTCTGGAGAATTATCATCAACTATAAGTATATTTATAAATTCATACCGGCCGAGCAAATCAGGTAATAATTTTGATAAATTATCCAGTTCGTTATATGTTGGAATGATTATTAGAGTATTGTCTGCCATTTGTAGTGATTTTTTCTAATTTATAATTCTTACAAAAATAAAAATAAACATTGATTTAATAAATAACAAATAATTTGCTCCCGGTCTTTTTGCACTGTCCGCTCCATATCTCTAAAGGAGTTTATATTGAGAGTATGTTAGTCAAAATGACCTTTACCAAAAAGCACAACAAAAACAGTTCTAAACAATATTTTAAAATCCATCCTAATTGAGATATTCTCTATATAGAATAAATCATATCTAAGTTTAGCCTTAACATCCTCAATTGATTCATCATACTTATGTTTAACTTGTGCCCACCCCGTAATACCGGGACGTACTTTAAGGCGGCGTTTATAATAAGGGATTTCGGCAGCAAGTTTTTCTACAAAGAAGGGCCTCTCAGGGCGTGGACCTACCAGACTCATCTCTCCCTTTAGCACATTTATCATTTGGGGTATTTCATCAATTCTAACCTTGCGGATAAATTTTCCAACCTTTGTTATTCTTGGATCTCCTTTTTGGGACCACACAGGCCCGGAACCCTTTTCGGCATCCTGTCTCATAGATCTAAATTTCAATATTTTAAACGGAACTCCATTAAGCCCGCATCTTTCCTGCTTATAAAAAACGGGTCCCTTTGAATCAATTTTTATTGCAATTGCCGCAGCTAATGTAATTGGAAAAGAAAATAACATAAACATAAGCGAAACAATAATGTCCAGAATCCGCTTCACTTTCTTTTCCCACTCCGGCATCAGCTGGGGCATAATATCAATTAAAGTAAGTCCGTAAAGTTGTGTTGTACGTGCCTGCCCGCTTAAAATTTCATACAAACGCGGAACAATCTTCAGCCCCACATTTTTATCTTCGCATTTAGAGATCAAATCAATAATAACATCGTTATTTTTTTTCTCCAAAGCAATAATTACTTCTTTTGCCTGTGTGTCATCTATAAGACGGCTGATATCTTTAACAGTGCCCAGTACTTTTACCCCTTTATAACTTTTACCTACATTTGTCTCTTTCATTGCCGCA
>JAUZPC010000409.1 GCA_030706105.1 Bacteroidota bacterium
AAAACATCGGTAGCAATTACAATACATGCAGGAACAGTAATTTCAATTCCTTCAAATCTGTTTCTTATATCGTACGAATTTATAAGTTTGTTAACAAAACCCAAACCTCTTGCCTTACCGCCGAGAGATCCGCCGCCTATTCTTGCAAAACTTGATTTGGGATCAAAAGTTTCAGGATTAAAATCGGAAATCAGGCCGCGTTGCCTCAGCTCCTGATATTTTATTACGGCGTTTACAAGCTCATTACGCAGGTCTTCAACATTATTAAAGTCGGCTATACTTCTTGGACGCAGAATATGGGCAAGCCAAAATTCTGTTCTGGCTTTTAGCCAATTGGAAAAGTGATTTCTCTCAGAATGGTATAATATGCTTTCAGCAGGAACCCGTTTTAATTCTTCAACAAGCATAACTAAATTGCTCGCTCTGCCTACTTCTTTTTTGTCAGGCGTGTAGAAAATAAAATCGCCGAAACCAAATTCATTCATTATAAAGTCATGCAGTTCATGCAGAAGCTTTGGAGATCCTTTATGAAAGAAAGTTGCCCCAATTGCTTTAGCCTTATCGGCCATTTCAAAATTACTGGACTGTAACAAAATCGGAATATCTTTTTGCCGTTTTTTTACCGCCTTTGCAAATTTAATTCCGGCTTCAGGATCTTTAACTCCATTTTTCTTAAAGTTAATATCTAATATTAAACCGAGGACATTACTTTCATACTTTTCAAAATACTCCCAGCCCTCTTCATAATTTGTGCAAAGTAAAATTTTAGGCCGGGCACGCATTCTTAAATATCTGTGTGAAAGATTTACCCCCTCGGAAATTAACCTTCTGGACTGCTTAAATATCTCATTATATAGAATCGGCAGATATGAGGAATAAAACTTTACATTATCCTCCACAATAATAATGGACTGTACGCCGACAGCGTCCATATCGTTTTGAACGTTTTGTTTATCTTCCAGATATTTTATAATACCCATTATCAGACGGTAATCGCCCTGCCAGATAAAAATCTTTTCAATAATGGAGGTGTCATAATTAGAGACTAATTCCTTACGTTCTTTATTGTCATAAGCAAGAACAACAATCGGGGTTTGATTTCCGATTTTCCTTATTTCATTAGCAAGCTTAATTACGTGCATATCTTCAATATGCAGTGTAGTAATAATAAGATCAAAATGACTTTCGGGTAAAACCTGCTCCAAAGCTTCGGAGGCCGTTGTTACGTGAGTTATTTCCGGAGCCTGGCTAAGGTTTAATGCCTGATATTCTTCACGCAATTGCTCATACAGGCGTCCGTCCTCTTCAAAAAGATAATAGTCATACATACTTGAGATTAAAAGAACATCCCTGACTTTAAATCTCATCAGTTTCTGGAAATTCTCAATCCGGTTTCCAATTGTTTCTTCTAAAATAAGTTTTTTAAGCATAGTTTATTTCTAATTTATAAGTATAAAATATACAAATCTATAGGTGAAAGTGCAAAAAAAATAAGTGACCGGTTATCCCGCCTGAGGTCAGAGACAGGTTCTTTATTTTCTTGTCATTTCGGTGCCGATTTATCGGTGGAGAAATCTCATTAATTGAATGGGTAAAATGGGTGCGCCGGCTAATCAGGCAGAGACGTTTTTCCAAACGTCCCTGCATTATAAAATAATTAATAAATATATTTAATATTTCACTAATTGGGATTGATAGTATTTAAACATTACAAACTCCTATCCATCTTAGGGATGGCTATAACTTTCAACTTTATAAACCTTATAACTTTACAAACTAAATACTCATCTATTAGTGTTTAAATACCTTTTTATTTTCTGCGTGGTTGTCTTTTCAAATTCCTTATCTCTTATGTAGAATTTCTTTATTTGCTTATAGGAGGCAAGCTCTTTATTTGCATTTTTGATTGCTTCATCAATTATGTTATGGATTAGTTCCTCTGTTATTGATATGTTGTTTTTCTGTGAATATTCAATAAACGCTTCTGCATCTGTAACAATTTGAACAGCAATAATCTCATCGTGCTTAACGTCTTTTTCTCCAAATACCAAAGATTCCTGTATAAAAGGATTCCGGTTCAAAATATCTTCAACTTCTTCAGGGAAAACATTCTTGCCGTTGTTGGCAATTATAACATTTTTCTTTCTACCGGGGATATGCAGAAAACCATCTTTATCAAAGCAGCCCAAATCTCCGGTTTTAAACCAGCCGTCTGAAAATGCTTCATCTGTTAGCTTTTGATTCTTATAATAGCCGAGCATTACACTTGGCCCTTTTATATAAATTTCACCGATACCGTCCTGGTCGGGCTCATTAATTTTAACCTGCAAATTGGGGAGGGGAATCCCTGCTGCATCATCTCTAAAACTTCCCAATCTGTTTAGGGCAACAATTGGTGAGGTCTCAGTAAGTCCATAACCCTGAACAAAAGTAAAGCCGAACTCACGTAATCCCTTGGCAACTTTAGGGTCGGGCGCCGCGCCGCCGGCAATAAACATTCTAATAGAGCCGCCGAATTTCTTGTGCAGTTCTGCAAAAATAACTTTTTTGCTATTCTTCCAGCCGATAAATGCAAAAACATCCGTTACTTTTATCAGGGGCTTTATTATTTTACTTTTTACTCTATCTTCATTTATCTGCTTGTAAATTCGCTTAAACATTTTATCAAATAGAAGCGGTACGCCAAGCATAACTGTTGCTTTAACGTTTATAAGGTCATCCACTATAGTTTTAAGAGAACGGGCATAATGTGCAGAAGCCCCACAATATAAAGGACATAACATGCCGCAAGTGCACTCATAGGTATGATGCATAGGCAAAACTGAAAGGAATTTGTCTTCCGGAAAAATTAAAATTGAAGAGACCATAGCGGTTAAATTGGAAGCAAGATTACCCTGGCTTAATACCACCCCTTTTGCTCTGCCGAGTGACCCGGAAGTAAAAATAATTTCAGCAGGATCGTTCGGATCAATTTTGGGCAGTTTTGATGTTACGATTTTCTTTGATCTACCCATTAAATCAGTCATTGATTGAAATATTTTTTTAGGAGACTGCAAATCCATGCTGATATAATGTTTTACTTTTTTTAGTACGGCGTGTTTTTCTTCAAATAGGGATTCAAATTCATTTGAAAACACAATTGCGTCGGTATCGGACTCATATATAATATTTATTATTT
>JAUZPC010000041.1 GCA_030706105.1 Bacteroidota bacterium
GCTCTTTTATATCTTTTGCCTGCCTAAATTTTATATTAGCCTGCTCTGCCTTCCTGACATTTTTAAGTATATTTTTATCGGCACGGTGATCTTCAAATTTTAACGACTCCTCCGGTCCCGGTATTTTTTTAATAAAAGATTTTCTCCATTCAATTGTTCTTAACCCCGAATCCGGATAATCAATTTTATAATCAGTTTTTAGTTGTAGCAAATAATTTGGATTTTCATTCTGGATCTCGATTGCCTTTTCGACCATTTCCGCCGCGACCTGTTGACTAAGAGTCAGCGGGCCAGCAAAAGGAGTCCTCGGCAATGACGAAATTCTTCTGGAACTTAGGGCCCCAAATGAATTAAAAGGAATTCCTCTTGTCTTTAATAAAGGGAGAATTCCATTTATCAGCCCTGAACCATCTCTGCTTATTAAACAATAATATGGCTGCCCTGACTCCATTGAAAGTATTTTCAGCCATAGTGGGTGATGATAAAATGAAGCTTTTTCATTCCCCTTAAGGAACTCGTCACATTCTTTAATTATATCATCACATAATTCTGTTGTGACAGTAATTCCCTCTTTGTATAACAATTTTTCATTTTGCATATGATTCATTTGCTTATAGATAACATAAGTTTATAATAGAAAATCTTTAGTCAGAAAAATTTATTCTTTTATGAGTTCCGTCGCAATAGGGTTTGGAGCACGAGCCGCCGCACCGGCAGAAACTTGTCACCCCTTCTTTGTTTGCTTTGTTGCCCTCTTTATCTTTTACGGTTATATCTCCATAGATAAGAAGCGGTCCGTTTGGAGTAACCTCCACCATATGTTCGGATTTTATTTCCTTCTTTGTCACACTGCCGTCATTTATATAATAGCTTAATGCACCGGAAGGACATTTTTCAACTTGTTCGATAATTCTCTTTGTTGTAGAGTTCTCAGGCATTACCCAGGGGCGTTTGGAAGGATTAAATACCTCGGGAAGCCCCCTCCAGCAGAAAGTAGAATGAATACAGGATTTAGGTTTCCATACTACTGTTACCTCTCCATTTGTATATTTAGTGGTTATTTCCTTCATCAAATTTCTCTATTTTACTTCAGTAATAATTCTTTTTTAGCCGGATACGCTTGTCCATATGTTTACAAGACATCAGCATATTCAGGAGTATGCTCAATAATTTTTTTGGCAAAGGGACATTGCGGAATAATTTTCAGGTTGTTAGTTCTTGCAAAATCTACCCCGGCTTTAACAAGCATTTTTCCAAGTCCCGTCCCGTTATAGGCTTCCGAAACCCCGGTATGGTTTATAATGATTTTATCCGTCCCCGAATAAGTGTAAGTCATTTCTGCAATTTTCGTTTCATTTTCAAGATAGTAGAAAACACCTTTTTTTCTGTTCCCTTCATGGTGGATTTGCATCGTTATTCCTTTAAAAGTCTGTACTGTAAAAAACGAATTTGATTATTTGATTTAATGTATTAATAAATCTTTTAAAATCAAATCGGCCTGTGAGTTAGAATAATTCTTTCCCGGAATGTAAAAAATCTTTATATTAAGAATTATTTTTAAATAAATTACCGGAAAAGAATATGAAAACAATTTACGTACTTGTTTTGGCTATGGTAATGTCTGTTTGCATTTTAGGACAACAAAAAGACAAAGCCGTATTTGTAGAACCGAAATCTGAATACTGGGAACAAATTCAAAATAATGTTAAGGAATTTAATACAAAAGAGACTCCCGCAGCAAAATCATTTAAAGTTGATTTTACAGGAATGGATATTCCGAAATCAAAAGATGAATTTACTTCATACTGGCACAACGAGCCCACTAACCAGGGAGTTACCGGAACGTGCTGGTCATTTTCCACCACTTCTTTTTTTGAATCAGAAATTTATCGTCTCAGCAAACAAAAAATTAAATTATCCCAGATGTATACTGCTTATTGGGAATACATTGAAAAAGCACGCGGCTTTGTGCAGACACGAGGCAAAAGTGTGTTCGGAGAAGGTTCACAGTCTAACGCCGTTATTAGGGTATGGAAAAAATATGGTATAGTTCCTCTGGAAGCATATTCCGGTAAACTTCCGGGACAAAAATCACACGACCACAGCAAAATGTATGAAGAAATGAACAACTACCTGAAGTCCGTTAAGGCGATGAATGCCTGGGATGAAGAGACTGTTGTTTCTACCATAAAGAGTATCCTAAATTCATATATGCAGGCACCTCCTGAATTTGTAAATGTAGATGGAAAAAAATATTCGCCTAAAGAGTATCTGGAAAAAGTTACTAAACTTAATTTAAATGATTATTACGAATTTTTATCCTTTATGGAATATCCGTATTACACTTATGCTGAATACAAAGTTGAGGATAACTGGTGGCATAGCAAAGAATATTATAATATTCCATTAGATGAGTTTACTTCCATAATAAAGAATGCAATACAAAAAGGATTTACTGTTAGCATAGCCGGAGATGTTTCAGAACCCGGAATTGAATCCCATTCAAAAGTTGCTATTATCCCTACATTTGATATTCCTTCACAATACATTGACGAAAACTCACGCCAATTCAGATTTACAAATGGAACTTCTACTGATGACCATGGAATTCATATAGTAGGCTACGAAAATAAGAATGGAAAAGATTGGTATTTAATTAAAGACTCCGGCTCAGGTGCATTCAACACCGGCGATAAAGGTTATTATTTTTATAGTGCTGATTATATTAAGCTGAAAACTCTTGCATGCCTGATGCATAAAGATGCATTAGGGGATTACATTAACAAAATTAAATAATGTTATGAGATTATAAATGAAAAACATTCTGAATAAAAATGTTGTAGACAGCATAATTGAAAGAGTTAATAACTTATCAACGGCCGATAAACCCCAATGGGGAAAAATGAATGTTGATGAAATGCTTTGCCATATCTCTGATACTTTAAGAATGGCAGCCGGAATAAAGAAGTCTGACTTCACTGGTTCGTTCTTAAGTACCGGTCCGATAAAGTGGCTGGTCATGGCCGGCATGCCTACCCCCAAAGGAAAAGTGAACACAGTAAAAGAGATGAAACAGGGAGAAGGCGGAACCCCGCCTACCGGACTGGCAAATGACAAAACTCTGTTTGTTCAGTTAATTAATAATTTTCCCGAACCATTTACCAAGACTAAAACATTCTGCCACCCTGCTTTTGGAGATTTAACAAAAAAAGAGTGGGCAAGACTGGCTTATCTGCACCTGAATTATCATCTAATGCAATTCGGTAAATAAATATTTCCTATTTTAACTGCCTCATATTTTAAGTACTATGAGGCAGTTTTGTATTACCACGGCAATAATTATAGAAATATATTTCTTTTGTATTTTTTCCCGCGATTACAAAAACTGCGTGATAATTAGTGTCCCCTGCACACAAGAACCCCCGTTAGGTTTTGTAGGTGGTTTATAAAAAATTATAAATCGCTCAAAGGCCCAAGATAAAAGCCGGTCAGCGCACTGATTGCTATTACTGGTTGCTGAAAATGGCTGATAACTGAGAAAATTTTCCCACGGTTAAAACTGCGGACTATGGGCTTCTGACCGGCAGCCAGACATAGCCGTTATCCCCTTTAGAAACCGGTAAACCGGTTCTGCTGGTCCAGAAGACATACAGATGTTTGTATTATGCCACAGGGATATCTCTTTAGCAATTATTAACTTTATCTCACAACCGCTTATTAACTGATCACTAGTTACTGATTACTAGTTACTGAAAAGCGCTTGACATTTACTATACCGATCGGTATATTTGTTCCGTGAAAATAAAAATTATGGATAACCAGGAAAACATATTAAATATTGCTCTTAATCTCTTCACCCTAAAAGGATATGAAGCTGCAGGAGTTCAGGAAATTGTAGAGACGGCTAATGTAACCAAACCTACTCTATATCATTATTTCGGTAGTAAACGCGGTTTGCTTGACGCATTACTGAAAAAATATTTTGATGTCATTACTAAAAAAGCAGAAGAGGCTTGCACATATTCCGGAGACCTCCCGTTTACTTTAACCAGAGTTACCGAAACTTTTTTTAATTTTGCAAAGAAAAACGAAACCTTCTACAGAATGCAAATGGCAATGTGCTTCTCTTCCACAGGTAGTGAACCTTTTATTGCCACAAAAGATTATAATATAAAGCTGCTCGCTTTACTGGAAAAAATGTTTTTACTGGCATCGGAAGATCACGGCAACATGAAAAATAGGCAAAAACGCTATGCCTTCACTTTTTTAGGCATTATCAACTCTTATATTTCATTATACCTGAACAGCGGTATTAAGTTAAATGATGAAGCTGTTTATTCCGCAGTTCATCAGTTTAGTCACGGAATTTATTCATAAATCGTTTTTTTTGCATAACAACTATACCGAACGGTAGGTATAATAATAATTTTAACTTTTTAAAAGGATATCACTATGTCTTGTAATTGGATTAACGATGCTGTTTTTTATCATATATACCCGCTTGGGTTCTGCGGCGCTCCTTATAATAATGATTTTTTCTCTAACCCTGATTTCAGGATGCATAAACTATATGACTGGACGGATCACCTGCTGGATCTTGGCATAAATGCAATATACTTCGGCCCTCTCTTTGAATCGACTTCACATGGTTATGATACCGCTGATTACTATCACATTGACCGCCGTCTTGGCAGCAAAGAAGATATCATCCATTTGTTTAGGCACCTTCAGTCTAAAGGAATTAAGATAGTTCTTGACGGAGTTTTTAATCATGTCGGTAGAAATTTCTGGGCATTCAGGGATGTTCTTGAACATAAAGAAAACTCTCGCTATACGGGCTGGTTTAAAGGGCTCAACTTCAATGGGCACAGTCCTTGCGGAGATCCGTTTACTTATGAGGGCTGGAATAACCACTATAGCCTTGTAAAACTTGACCTGAACAATTACGAAGTGGAACAGCATCTGCTTGGTGCAGTAAGGATGTGGATAGAGGAACTGGGAATAGACGGTATACGGCTTGACGCAGCAGATTGCGTTGATGTAAATTTTCAGAAAAAACTTTCATCTTTTACTAAACAGTTGAAAAACGACTTTTTCCTGCTGGGCGAAATTATTCATGGTGATTACCGCCGATGGGCAAATGACACCACTCTGGACTCCGTAACCAACTACGAATGTTATAAGGGACTGTATTCAAGCCATAATGATAAAAACTATTTTGAACTTGCATATTCTTTAAATCGTCAATTTGGTGAGGCCGGTATGTACAAGCATTTACCTCTATATTCTTTTGTTGACAACCATGACGTTGACCGTATTGCAAGCACTATAAATAATAAACAAAACTTGTACCTTACATACTGTTTGCTGATGACAATTCCCGGAGTCCCCTCAATCTATTACGGAAGCGAAGCCGGTATTGAAGGTAAAAAAGTTAATGGAAATGACGGTCCGCTGCGTCCCTGTCTTGAGTTAAAGAACATATGTAATAATGGTCAGGGAGTGCTAATGCATAAAATAGAACAGTTAATTTCAATTAGAAAAAGCCAGTCCGCCTTAAAATATGGTTCTTATAAACAGATTCACGTTAACCACGAACAATTTGCCTTTGCAAGAGAATATAATAATGAAAAAGTTGTAGTTGTTCTTAACTCTTCGGATAACAGTAAGGAATTAAACATAAAACTTGATATGAAATTTAATGGTCAATACAGAAACCTTCTAAATGAGGGGCAAAATTTTGCCTGCAATAATGGTAATCTATATATGAATAATTTGCTGCCGCACTCTGCAATGATATTAGCATTAAATTGATTAATTACATTAGACCGCAATGTTCATTCAGCAACGCTTGACAAGAGAAAAGTTAAAATGAGAATATACTGTTAGAGATATATTATTTCCTCATCTAAAGTTAATTTATATTTGTCTCTGGTAAGAGTTATAATTTCTTTTTTAAACTCGTCAAGCTTTTCATATGGTAAATGAAGCGTGATACCTATTCCCTCTATGTAATCCTGTTCCAGGATATGGGCGTTAAACCTTGCCAGCAGGTTAAAAACCGGACTGATCATATTGATGTCTGTTTGAATATATAATTTATAATAGGGATTTTTCTCTATGATTACTGCACTGTTTATTGCGCTTTCGGCCGCAGTGTAGTATGCCTTCCCGAGAGGACCCACTCCAAGCTTAACTCCCCCGAAGTACCGGATTACAATTACCGCAGCATCGGTTAGCTTAAAATGCTCAATTGCATTATAAATTCTTATACCGGCAGTTCCGTTTGGCTCTCCGTCATCAGAATATTTAAAAGTACCGTTTTTTAATTTTAGGGCATAGCAATGATGCCTTGCATCATAAAACTCCTTTTTTAGCCCGGCAAGTTTTTGGTTAAATTCTTCAATATTAACCACTGGAAAAGTGTATGCAATAAATTCAGAGTTTTTTTCTTTATAAACTGCCTTACTCTCATCCTTAAGTGTATATATTCCTGTAATAGTCATAAGAGTCAATGATGTAAATTTAATTAAATTGATTTTAGCAAAATGTATGGGTAAAATTCATGTTTAAATTTAAATAAATATTTGCAAATTGGAAAAAGAAAAGATTGTAATAAGGGGTGCAAGAGAGCATAACCTTAAAAATATTGACCTTGAAATACCACGAGACAGCTTTACTGTTATTACCGGACTCTCGGGCAGCGGTAAATCTTCATTAGCTTTTGATACTATTTACGCAGAAGGTCAGAGAAGATATATTGAATCCCTTTCCGCCTATGCCCGTCAGTTTTTAGATATGCTTGAGAAACCGGATGTAGATTTAATTGAAGGACTAAGCCCTGCAATTTCCATTGAGCAGAAATCGACTTCCGGAAACCCGCGTTCAACCGTTGGCACTGTTACAGAAATATACGATTTTCTACGATTATTATATTCAAAGTTAGGAACCCCATACTGTTATAACTGCGGTAAACCTGTAGTTAAGCAGACGACTGCACAAATTATCGACTCAATAATGGATAAACTTATCGGCAAAAAAATTGTTGTCCTTGCCCCTGTTGTTAAAGGCAGAAAAGGACATTACCGTGAGTTGTTTGAGGAGATATCCTCCGAAGGATTTTTACGCGTAAGAGTTGACGGTGAAATGGCTGAAATTACAAAAGGATACCAGCTAAACCGTTATTCAATTCATAATATAGAAATTGTTATAGACAGGCTTGTAGTAAAAGAAGATTCCCGTTCAAGAGTTGCAGAAACTATAGATGTAGCCCTTAATTACGGCGAAGGCATAGTAATAGTCAATGAGGGCTCTCAAGACCATATCTTCAGCAGGCACCTGGCTTGTCTGGACTGCGGAATAAGCTATAACGAAATGGCGCCTAATGCTTTCTCTTTTAACACTCCTTTTGGCTCCTGCCCTGACTGCGAAGGACTTGGCGAAAAGAAAGAACTGGATATAAATTTGATTATCCCTGATTGGGATAAATCTATTAATGAAGAAGGGCTGGCACCGATGGGAAAGCCCCGCCCCATCTGGTTTTTTAAACAGCTTGAAATAGTGGCCGGCAGTTACGGTTTTACATTTGACGATAAGTTAAAGGATTTATCCAAAGAACAAATGGATGTAATTCTTTATGGTACAAAAGAAAAAATTTCAATGTACTATTCTTTTGGCGGCAGAGCCCCTGTTAAGTATTCCCACAAATTTGGCGGCTTGTTCGATCATTTAAATAATTATCACAAGACTACCACTTCTGCATATATCAGGGAATGGACCGAATCCTTTATGAATACCGTTCCATGCAGCACCTGCGGCGGCGGAAGATTGAGAAAAGAATCGTTAGCAGTTAAATTTCAGGGGAAAAACATTAGTGAAGTCACCTCCCTTTCAATAATCTCTTCAGTTAAATTCTTTAATAATATTAAGGTTGAAGGACGTGAAGCAATTATTGCCAAACAAATAATAAAAGAGATACAAACCAGATTAAGTTTTTTGATGAATGTCGGGCTGGAATACCTTACCCTGAACAGATCGGCAAGGACACTCTCAGGCGGTGAATCGCAAAGAATAAGACTGGCAACCCAAATTGGTTCGCAGCTTTCCGGAGTTCTGTATGTTTTGGATGAACCAAGCATCGGACTTCACCAAAGTGATAACATTAAGTTGATAAATTCATTAAAAGCACTTAGAGATCTAGGCAATACTATAATTGTAGTTGAGCATGACCGCGAAACCATGGAAAACTCAGATTATATGATTGATTTGGGCCCCGGAGCCGGTGAGCATGGCGGAAAAGTTATGTTTGCCGATGAAACTGAAAATTTGCTTAAGAACAAAAACAAAATACAGTCTTTAACATTGGATTATCTAATGGGAAAAGCCCGGATAGAACCCCCGGGTGAATACAGAAAAGGAAACGGTAATTATATTGAGCTTATTGGTGCGTCCGGCAACAATCTAAAAGATGTTACACTTAAAATTCCGCTGGGCACCCTTACATTAATTACAGGAGTAAGCGGCTCCGGCAAATCTTCACTGATAAACGAGACTCTCGTTAAAATTCTTATGCGGGATGTTTATAAATCAAAAGCTGTCCCGCTTCCTTATCGCCAGATTAAAGGACTGGAAAATGTTGATAAAATAATAGAAATAGACCAGTCCCCAATAGGCAGGACACCTCGTTCAAATCCTGCAACTTATACAGGTCTTTTTACATTTATCAGAGATTTATTCACGCAGCTTCCCGAAAGTAAAATCCGCGGTTATGCCGCCGGCAGGTTTAGTTTTAATGTTTCCGGCGGACGATGTGAAGAATGCGGAGGCGACGGTCTGCGCAAAATTGAAATGAATTTTCTCCCTAATGTGTATGTAGAATGTGAAACCTGCAAAGGGAAACGGTATAATCAGGAGACTCTTGAAGTACTTTTTAAAACAAAATCTATAAACGATGTTTTAGATATGACCGTATCCGAAGCACTGGATTTTTTTGAGGATCAGCCGAGAATTAGAAGAAAGCTGCAGGCAAGTCAGGACGTGGGCTTAGGGTATATTAAACTTGGACAACAGGCAACTACCCTTTCCGGCGGTGAGGCCCAAAGGGTTAAGCTGGCTACTGAACTCAGTAAAATTGGCACAGGCAAAACTGTCTATGTTTTGGATGAACCGACTACAGGTCTCCATTTTGAGGATGTTCGGATTTTGCTTAAAGTGCTGAATAAACTTGTTGATAAAGGTAATACTGTAATAATTGTTGAGCATAACCTCGATGTTATAAAAATTGCAGACTGGGTAGTAGATTTAGGTCCGTTAGGAGGAGAACGCGGCGGGGAAATAATAGCCGAAGGCACACCAATAATGATAGCCGGAAATACAAAAAGTCTTACCGGCAAATTTCTTAAAAAAGAGCTTAAATAAAAAATTTATGAATGAGTTAATACTTAACATATATATAGTTATTGAAAATGGCAAAGTAGTAGAGTTTAGAGCAATAAGTTATGAAATGGAAGGCGGGGATAACACAAAAATAAAATACCTGAAAGACAATGCGCCTGCTGATTTTGAAAAAGCCGTAAATTTTTATGCCCCCTGCGATAAAAACGGCGAATTTATGCCCTATAGCAGTTTTGCAAGGCTTGAAAAAAAAGGGAGGCAATTTGAGCTTTTTGAAGAGATATTTGCACATTTTAATGTCCCTGAACATCCCTTAATCTGCGTAACCCCTGTTCAGGATGGAAAAATTTTATTTAATTAAAATTAATATTTTTTAATCTAATCTATTTGTCTTATTTTTCGATAATTAATCAAAGTCTTCTTTTGGGAGAGTTTTCTAAACAAAAAGAAGGATTTCGTAATGAAAAAAATAGCTTTTTTTTCTTTATCCTTAATTTTATTATTTCCATTAAATAATATTCCAGGTAGTAATTTGTTTATTACAGATAAAAACGGAACCAATTTGCTAAACTCTGAGGCAGAAATAGTGAACATGAATGCAGTAAAACAGTCCAAGAAAAAGCTTGGGGTTATTACTGAAAATAAAACTACTGCTTTTAGACTATTTGCCCCCTCGGCAGAAAAAGTAACATTAGTATTGTTTAATAAAGCTGAAGACTCAGACGGTAAAGAATATGAAATGACTAAAGACGCTAACGGGGTTTGGGAAACCATTCAAAGCGGAACTTTTTGGGGAGTCTTTTATAATTTTAAAGTTAAGCATGCAAAACAAGAACCTGTTCTTTGTCTGGACCCCTATGCAAAAGCAGTTGCTTCCTATTGCGATTATTTTGGCTTAAGAAAAGGTATTATTGTAAAAGATGACTATAACTGGGGCAAAGATAAATGGATAAAACGCGACTGGCGCGATGCAATAGTTTATGAAATGCACATCAAGGATATGACTGCCCACCCTACTTCGGGAGTTAAGAATTTAGGCACTTATAAAGGACTGACTGAAAAAGGTAAAAAAGGCGGCATCTCTTACATTAAAAACCTGGGCATCAACACCGTAGAGCTTCTCCCCTCACAAGAATTCCAAAACATTGAAATACCATTTAAAAAAGAACTTAGAGGCAGGCTGAATACCTGGAACCCCTATGAGCAAAACTACTGGGGTTATATGACCGCAGCTTTTTTTGCCCCTGAAAGTTATTTTACTACCGGTAAAATAGAGAAGGGCACCTGGGCAGGAACAGATGCAAAAGCTGTTACAGAATTTAAGGATATGGTAAAAGCTTTCCATTCTGAAGGGCTGGCGGTTGTTATGGATGTTGTTTACAACCATATTTCAGAGTATGAGTTCGGTAACCTCAAAGAAATTGACAAAGAATATTATTTCCGTTTAGACAGCGCCGGCAATTACAGACAGGAAAGCTACTGCGGAAACGATTTGAAAACAGAAAGCCCAATGGCCAGAAGAATGATCGTTGAAAGCATATTATATTGGATGAAAGAATACCATATAGACGGCTTCCGCTTTGACCTTGGCAAACTTATCGACTGGGAGACTGTTGAAGAAGTAATTAAAGAAGCTAAAAAAATAAACCCTGACGTTATTATTGTATGCGAACCCTGGGGTGGTGGATATGACCCTGCCGGATTTTCAGTAAGAGGCTGGGGCGCATGGAATGACCAAATTAGAAACGGTATTAAAGGCGAAAACCCGACAAACGGACTCGGCTGGATTTTTGGTAAATGGTACGGAAATAACAATATAGACAGAGTTAAAAGCTATGTAAACGGAACTCTTGATAAAGATAAATTCGGCTTGTTTGTTAAAAAAGAACATAGTGTTAATTATCTGGAATCCCATGACGGTTATACCTTTGGCGATTTTATCAGACTTGGGCTAGGCGATAAAAACCAGTCGGGAATAATTAAAGATATTGATGAAAATGCAATCCTTTCGCCGCTTCAGTTAAAATTAAATAAACTTGGGGCAATGTTCCTGTTAACGTCTCAGGGAATTTCAATGATAGCCGAAGGACAGGAATTTGCACGCTCTAAAGTACTCCCGCAGAACATAGCCGTCCCCGATACGGAAAAAGGGAGAATCGACCATAACACTTACAACAAAGATAATGAAGTAAATTATATTAACTATAAACACGCAGACCTTAACAAAGATTTGCTGGACTACTATAAGGGATTGATAGAGTTAAGAGCTAAATATCCTGCTTTCAGAAGAGCAGATTATAAAGATATTGTCTTTAAAGAGTATAAGGAAAATGAATTTGCCCTCGGTTATACAGTTAAATACAAGAATGAGGAGTTCTTTGTTATATTTAACGCCAATCCGGGTTTGAATTTAAATGCTGAATTACCTTCGGGTAAATGGAACTTATTAGTAAATGCAGACAAAGCCGGTGTGCAGCCGTTACTTGAAAAACAATCCGGTAAAATTATAATACCCTCTTCAACCGGAATGGTATTTATTAAGATCAAATAAACGGTTTCTATATAAAACAAAAAAGCCCGTCCCAATCAGACGGGCTTTTTTTTGGCTCCTCCCTCTCACTATCCAAATTTGCCGGAGCGGGTATTGGAGAGGCCCGCCCGCCGTAGGCAGGGGAGACAGGGGTGAGGTTAAAAAGTACCCCCACACGGAACTCATTTTTGTCATATTTGCCACTGTAAAATCTGGTTTGAAATCACATACCTGCTCACATTATTTCAGTAACTTCTTTTAAACAAATCAAAGACAAAGGTACAATCATGAAAAGGAATAGAAAATTTATAAATAATTTGGCAATCATTAATTCTTTATTTGTAATTTCTTTGATCTTTACGTTATCTTTAGGATGTAAAAAAGACAGCTCCCCTACAAATTCGGGATACTCAAGCAGCCCAAATGAAATATTAATGCAGTCAAGCTCTTTTTCTCCTTCATCTAAAACAATCACAAGTGGAACGACTATCACCTGGACAAATAAAGACGGCTATGCCCATACTGTTACAAGCGGTGTACCCGGTACACCCGACGGCGTTTTTGACAGCGGAAATATGAACGCCGGAGGTACTTATTCTTTTAAGTTTTCCAAGACCGGCACTTATAAATATTATTGCAGGATACATGGCAGCATGATGACAGGCGTTATAACTGTTCAGTAAAATACGTTGATCCAAACATGCATTAGGGCATATTAAATATGGACGGCAAACAGAATAACGGAGGAGGGCATAAAACATTTGTAAGCTTTTAGTGCCTTTATAAATAAAGCATTACAGTCTTATATATGCAATTATTTTCTCATTAATTCATAAATTTTTTGTGAAAGAATTTTCATCTTCGGTA
>JAUZPC010000410.1 GCA_030706105.1 Bacteroidota bacterium
GTAAACTGCAAAATTATTCTGCTTATTAATAAAACTTTGGTCAAGCTCTGATAATGGCCCTTTAATTTTTAGCTTTACAGCTACCTGTGTTTCGTTTGAAGAAGAAGTGGAATCAGAGGAATAATAATAATCCTTATATGTTGCCACAATATCTAAATAAGGGTTCTTAACATCTCCTTCAAATTTTATTGAACCTAAGGCAGTAAAAGTTTTAAGGAACTCAAGTGTTGAGCCTTCAAGCAGTGTAAACTCACCCTGCGCATCCTGTCTCCCATTGATGCTCTGGTAAGTTATATTTCCCTTCAAAACTGCTGTCATAGCCTGGTTGAGCTCTTTGCTTAAAACAAAATGTGCTGTCGCTTCATTTTCAATTGACATTTCAATTAGGTAGTTAAAAGGAGACTTCTGCTTGCCTGACTGTTTAACCTGACTTGTTTCTTCCTGGCCTTTGGCCATTTGAATCAAACTATCAAAATCCGCTTTTTTAGCAGCAATCTTGGATGTATCTTGTTTGTACTTGTACATGAATGCAGTGTTGCTATTTTTGTAAATCGAAGGTGATGGCGGAATAGTAACATTTGCAGTCTTAACTATAATAGGGGCCTTCAGGTAAGTAGCATTATTGTCTACAGTCAGTTCAATATTACCTTTTGTCCCTATCACTAAATCGCCATAGGCACCTATAGTTCCATTTCTGCTTTCATTACCCAGAATCTTTAGAATGCCGGAAACTTTAAAATCGCTTGACTGCATTTCAAACCCTTTAAGACCGGCCTGCCCGCTTATGGATATTTTACCCCCGCCTACTGTACCCGGAATGTTTTCTAAAACTAAATTATTTATGGAAAGTGTATTCTCATTTATCTTTGCATCCAAGCCGACCAGGTATTCAAGATTATTAGCTTCGGCAAGAAAACCTGCATCCTGTAATTTTACGTAACCAACGGGAACTAAATTGTCATAAGTCCCTGAAATTTTTAGATTAGCAGAGAACAAACCTTTTAGCTTTTTAATTTGGGGGACTAAATTTCCCAGAGCGGCAAGATTAAAGCTATCTGCTTTTACTTCTACATTTATTTCCTTCCCTTTAGGTGCCAGGTCGCTGGCTCCGTAAAGAGACAAGTTCATTGGAAGTAATGCAGTCATTGATAATGCAGGCATGGTTTTGTTTATGGTTGAGTCAACAAATTTAATATTAGCAGCTAAATTCTGGTTACTATAATTAATCGAAGAAGTAAAATCGCCGAATTTGTGGCCTTTATAGACAAGGTTGGAAATATTACAGTTCGTCAGTATTACAGGAGAGGTCGATTTTCCTGTTAATCTGGTGTCCAGATTAAGTTTAGCTTCTGCATAGTTATCAGGTTTTAGCTGTAAGATGTCTTTGCTTAATATTCCGAGATCTAAGTTATTAATATTTAATTTTAGATCATTCTCGCCTTTTTGGGAAAATATTCCATTAAGCTTAATATTGCCGGCTGCATTTCCAACAACAAAATTTTTAATTAAAATCTGTTCTTTTGCATATGCTAATTCAATTCTGCTCTTGTTGTATAAATTTAGTTTCTCATACTTTACGTTTAGGGTATCAATCATTAGATTTACAGAGTCATTTGCAAGGTTAAAGTTACCTTTTAATCTTGCCGAGGCATAGTTTTCAATTTGGGCAGACATACGGACTGAAGAAGAGTCTCTGTTAAGTCTTAAATTAAAATTAATATTTTTAATATCAGTACCGGCAAAAACTCTTTCAGCTTTTACGTTCAGATTGGCAAAAATATCATCAAGAGATTTTGCAGTCAGTAAATTATTCAGTCTAAAATTAAGATTGAAGTTGGAGATGAAGAAAACATCTTTATCTCCCCAGTATTTCAAATAATCAAGCTTTGTGGTATAAGTCAAACGCAAGCTGTCTCCATTGCTCTTGAGTGTCCCTTGCATTTGTCCGTCAATTTCCAAATGTTTATCACTGCCTATAAAACTGGAAGCTAAAGAAAGGTCTTTAAGTTCTACAAGATACTTTAAGTCAATACCTGTAGTGGTGTCAATTAGCCCTTTTGCTTTTCCATTAGTTAACTTTACCTCTTTATTCTTTATCTCAGATGTCAACGAATTCACTACTGAGTCTTTCATAAAGGGGTATATTTTATTTGCTCTTTCCAATGCAACTAATGAAACAAGTTTTGATTCTTTCCCTACCAACCCGGCAAGTTGACTAAGCCCAAACTTTCCTGATACTGTTATATCGGCTAAATCGGAAACAATATTTATTAAACGGCCTTTATCTTTTCCTAAGTTTCGGATATCAATAATTGCCCTGGTGCTGTCAAGCTGCTTGCCGTTGAGAACGGAATTGTTTACAAATATTGTAGAATATAATTCTAAACTATCGGGATTAAAGCTCTTGCCTTCAGCTTCAATGTTAAAATTTAAATTTGTTTGAAGTGTAGAATCCTTAGTAAATTCTTCGATGGCAATATTTTTCCCAAAGCCTGAAATTTTGTAGGATGGATTTACAGCATCGGTGAAATTAAAATTACCTTTTAAGTTTACTGCAGTAGTGTCTTTAACTATGTCCAGCCCAAAATCGATTAGTTTTTTGCTCGCGGTTGCCTTTAAATTTAGAAGTTTTATATTCATTCCGCGAAAAGCACCTGAACTATTTAGCTCAATCTTAGTGTCCATTCTATCAGGCTTTGTCCCTTGTCCTTTAACAGAACCTGTAGAAGTTAACAAAGTCTGCATGCCTGTGAATGGGCTGAAATCAAAACTGCTGGTCTTAAACTCTACATCGTAAATCATATCTGCCGGACGTAGGTCCAGCTTAATATCTGCAGATAGTTCACCCCTGTCAGTCTTAAGTATAAGGTTGGAGGTAAAACTGAGTGGAGAACCTCCAAAGGTTAACTTATCAAGTCTGAGTAATCCGTATGCATCATATTGAGGAATTGATAAACCGGGTAAAAGAGATTTAATATCCGGTTGATAAATGTATGAGCCATCAAAAGTAGCTGCAATAGACATATCTTTTGTAGATAGTAAATTTTTAATTTCTCCTTTTGTCTTTATTTTGGATTTACCTAAAGTAATTTCAATATCGTTTATTACAAGCTCTTTTACCGAGCCCTCAGCAACTATCTTAGTGTAGAGTTTTCCTTGCATAATTTTCA
>JAUZPC010000411.1 GCA_030706105.1 Bacteroidota bacterium
ACAAAATAAAAGCAAGGATTAATGAAGGCAGCATACTTATATGAAAAATAAGTGAAATTAAACTGCCGATCATAAGTAAATATGGCGCAGGTGAAACTAAAATAAATACAATTAAGCTTGCCAGTATCCCGGCATTTTTACCATAGACTGAAGTAATTTTCTCCGGTATTGTAAAAAGAGAAGCAGCCCTGACTTTTTTTGCAAAAAATATTGCGAACAAGAATGCAAAAATGTAATATGGAAGACCTTGGGTAAACCAGCTAAGCATACCATAACGGTAAGTAAACTCTCCCACACCAAGAATTCCACCATACCAGGTAGAAACATTTGTAAGTACAAAAAGGAATAACCCTATTTTGCGACCGGATAAAAGATAATCTTCTGAATTATTTTTTGTTTTGCGCCCCGCCCAAATACCAACAGAAAGGTTTATTGCAAAAAACCCCAGGATTATTAGAATATCTAAACTACTGAAGGAAACCATTTTTTATCATTCCATAAATATCACGGACTACAAACATAGTACCGTTCTTAATAAATAATTCAATTTCATTAGCTATTGCAACATTACTTGTACTTTCCCTTACGCCAAACGGCAAAGGTTCATTAACCAAGGGATATTTCAATCCCTTAGTTAATATAGTGGTTGTTTTATTAAAACCATATATCGAAACTATTTCTCCTATGCAAGCATTTATCTTGACACCACCGCTAAAAGATTCTAAAAAGGAATTTTCCGCTGCAAGTTTAACATTTATTTTATTGGCAAATTTTAAAACAATTCCAAGGTTGCAAAAGGTGTGGTCCAGTCTGTCCCCTGTTACTCCGATAAGAACAGCTTCAGAATATTTATGCTTAATTGCATACTTCAAACATTTTTCAACATCTGTATCATTCTGCCTTTTTACCTGAATAATCTCAGAGTCATTTTCAAAAAAAGATAAAGTTTCAGGCAAAGCGGAATCAAAATCACCAATAATAATTTTCGGTGTCAGCTTAAGTTTAAGAGCAGTATTTGCCCCTCCGTCGGCGCAAATCAGATCATAATTCAGCTTTTGCAAAAAATAATTGATAATTATTTTTTTGGGCGCTTTACCATTTGCCAATATAATACATCGTTTCAAAATAGTTCCAACTTTTTGTTAAAGACTTATTTTAACGCCTGCAATAAAATTTCTTTCTGCTCCGGGGAAGAATTCCTGCCCTACGGCAAAAGCAGAATAAAGTTTATTGAAAACATTATTTACCTGAATGAAAATTTTTGACGGCTGCGCTGAGTTTAAGTAATTAAATGAATAACTTACAGTCAAGTCTGCTGTAAAATAGCCGTCATTAACATTATCATCATATGTAACAAAATTACCAAATTTCTGTTTATATTCCGAAAGCTTTTTATCATAGTTGTCTGAATAAAACTTTCCGGTATATTTTGCATTTACCTGAGCATAAAAATTATTATCAGTATAATTTAATCCTAAATTGAAAATAAGCTCAGGAAAACCACCGATTTTATTTTTACTTAAATCTATGTAAGATGCTGTATCCAGATAATATTTACCTTTATTTATAAAATTATTACTATAAGAAACATTTGAATTTAAAGTAAAGCCATACGGCATTTTATAAAGGACAGACAGCTCTAAGCCTCTATGGATGGACTGATCAGCATTGCCGGTAATCGGCTGACCAAATCTGTCAAGCTTTCCATTTTTAACAATTTCATCTTTAAACAACATATAATATGCATTCACTGTAACTGTAAGGTTATTTAATGTAAAATTTGTCCCGCCTTCAAAATCATTCATAGTTTCCGGTTTTACAAGAGGATTAGAAAAGTCATATGTACCATCACTATTAGTTCCAAACTGAGGAACACTTCCTCCGCTTGATTCAGCAGCGTCATAATAATTTTTTAATCTGGGTTCCCTGCTCACTCTTGCAAATGAAATGAAATAACTATTATTCTCATTTAGTTTATAATTTATTCCAAGCCTTGGGTTAAAGAATGTATTTTTTATTGTAATATCATTATTAACATATTTCTCTTTATAAATTCTATATTTATTATAGACTATCTGCAATTCGCCCATCAAATTTACTTTTTTATTAAGCTGATAATCTTCGTGGGCAAAAAAACTGATAATATCTTTCGCTCCGTTATACTCGTAGTACTTATAATCCTTTGATACCGGAGCAGGAAGACTGTCTGCATAAATAATTGAGCCCCAATGATACGACCTATGGTTTCTGTATTCTGCACCCAGTATCAAAATCCCGTCGGTATGAGCAATACTTATTCTTGGCAGCCATCCATATTGCTTATTCTCTACCTGGGCCCTTATAAGCGAGTTATAGGGATTTGAGACTAAACTGAAACCATTGTTTGAAGTAAGTCTGAAATAAGAAGAATCACCCCAAGAGCCATCGTAGTCAAAATATCCTTTTCCCGTAACCAAGAATAAAGCAGAGTTAAAAATGACATTATTACTTATTTTATATTCATTTAATAACTCATAGTGAGGCTGAGAAAAACTCTCAACTTCTTCTGTTCTTCTTTTTGTGGAATATACGTATTGGCCATTATTAAACTCCCAGGAAGATAAATTTTCCTTGCGTCTATTCTCATCACCAATTACCTGTTTTGGCAGACCATTATAAGCCAAGCCATCTTCAATTGGCCCTCCATAGAAGTTTACCTGAGTTGTTAACTTATCATCATATCTTACAGCAGAAACATAGTAGGAACTATAATTGGTCCATGCATTATCTCTATATCCGTCACTTAGAGTTTTAGAAATATTTGTATAAAAACTATATTTTCCATCAATTAGTCCACTTGAAAATGAAGCTGCATATTTCCTTGTATTATAGCTGCCTGCCATGGCAGAAAATTCAAGTTTGTGCTGATTTGAGAAATTGGAAGTAATGATATTTATTGAACCGCCAATTGCAGGGTAACCAAAGACGCCGGATCCGGCACCTCGCTGTACCTGAATATAATCGGTACTCGCTAATAAATCAGGAAAGTCCAGCCAATAAACATTGTGATCTTCAGGTTCATTTTGCGGAATACCATTTACAGAGACAGAGATTCTTCGTTGGTCAAAGCCTCTGATGCTGATGTAATTATAGCCGATACCATTGCCGTTTTCTGAGTAAG
>JAUZPC010000412.1 GCA_030706105.1 Bacteroidota bacterium
AGAAAAACTGTTCCTGACAACAGCCGCATCATCAACAAACGGAGCTATAGTCATCAGGCCTATAAAATTTATGTTTTTGCAAGTTCTGCAATGTTCGGCAACGGAAAATAAGTCATCTTCTGTCCGGATACCTGCTTTAGTATCTTCAAAAGAAGTTTTATACTGTAAAAGTATATCCTGAATTTTATTTAATTTGGCGGCCTGTTTATCAACTTCAATAAGGAGCTCCAGAGAGTCAATCGAATGAATTAAATCAGCAGCTTTAACGGCATATTTAGCTTTATTAGACTGTAAAGTACCAATAAAATGCCATTTTACCATACTGCCCAGGACTTCATACTTAGCCGAAAGCTCTTGAGCACGATTTTCCCCGAACTCAAGCTGTCCCGCATTAAAAGCTTCAGAGATTGCATCAGAGCCAAAATTTTTAGAAACCGCGATAAGCTTTACATCGCTTCGTTTTCTGCCTGTTTTTAAGCAAATCCCATTTATGCGTTCATTAACAAATTGTAAGTTTTTTGCTATCATAAATAAAATTAAGATAGTGAATGTATGCTTTTTATTATCAAAAATCAATGTTATTTGAAAAAAAGATTAAATCCGGCATGCCTAGATAACTTTAGCTAAATGTAGCGAATTGAATGTTAAAAACTAAAAAAAGGGGGCTTTTGTAAATGGATAATCAGCAACTGCCCTATAGCCAATTTTTATACTTGAATATTAAAGTTAAACGTCTGTATGTTGTATAATGTAATGTGTAAGGAGGTAATTAAGATGGCTACAAATACATGATGTATTCAGTAGATACCTGTGTTAGGTCTCTTGCGCTTAGACGAAATGAGCCAAAGCAAGTAAAAGTAATTGATATTTTTTCTGATTTGATAGACCAAATCTTGTTGTTCTATGCTGTGCCATTGCAGTTAATAACAATTTGAAATTACTCACTACAGATAAAGATTTTCTTAATTATAAAGAAATAATTGATTTTAAGCTTGAGTACTTAGAAACATAATAGACTTCATTCTCCCGATTTATTTACCATTACCCAAAGTTAAATTGATGTTTATGCCACCATAATTTTTTTTAAAATTCAGATTGCCATAGAGACCCACTCCAATTCCTAATTCATCTGCATATCTGAATAATAATTGGATATCAGTCTGCAAACCTGCTGTAAAAAATTTATTGCTAATATTTCTACTTATGCCATTTTCACCATAGACAAAAGACGGTCCACAAAATACAGAGCCTTGAAACCAGTCAGTTCTATATCGTCTTCCTATTGTAGCACTAACAGATCTAAGGAGATATTTACCGATTTCAGCATGACTATTAGTAATCGGAAAAGAATCTCCTTTCCTAAGGTAACCGATTTTGTAAAAATTATCACCTAAAGAGAAACTATAGTCCGCATCGAGGGTGATTTCCTTATCCACCCAAAAGCCAAATGTCATCCAATACTTGTATGCTGAATCTTTATTCTGGCAAAATGCTGTTGACATTAAAACAAACAATAAAAAAATTAAACCTATTTTCCTCATTTACATCCCTTGCTTTATAACTTAAGTAAAATTAAAAAAGAACAATTGTAAATCCTAACATTTTTTATAGTTAAAATATTTAGATATTAATGACTCCCGGTTTTGCCTTAATTCTTAATAAAACATCACCCTTATGACCAAAGAACCATGCTTAATTGTTAATTGTTTATGGTTTGGTTATTTTTGAGAATTATTTATTGAATATTATGTGAAAGATTATGCGATTAAGTAAATCATTTATACCGACTTTAAAAGAAACACCAAATGATGCGGTGGTTATCAGCCATATACTAATGCTTAGAGCAGGAATGGTCCGGATGCTTTCCGCAGGGATTTATTCCTTTTTGCCATTAGGCTATAAGGTAATAAAAAAAATCACCTCCATTATCCGTGAAGAAATGGACGCCATCGGCGGACAGGAGTTCCACCTGCCGGCTCTTAACCCCCGTGAAATATGGGAAGAGACCAACAGAGTTGAGGCTTTTGGCGATACAATGTTCCATATTAAGAACAGGGATTATGTATTAGCCCCTACCCATGAAGAAATTATGACCTACCACGCGCGTAATGTATTAAAGTCTTATAAAGATTTTCCGCAAATCTGGTATCAGATTCAAACAAAGTTCCGCAATGAACCAAGACCTAAGAGCGGAATTATAAGAGGCAGGCAGTTTTTAATGAAAGATGCTTATTCTTTTGACACTTCATGGGAAAATCTTGACCTTTCTTATAATGAGCATGATTCAGCTTACAGAAATGTATTTGACAAATGCGGACTTAAATATTTTGTTGTCGGAGCTTCTTCAGGTGCTATGGGCGGGACAGGTTCCGAAGAGTTTATGGTTAAGTCAGAAGCAGGTGAAGATACTGTTGCTTATTGTGAAGCCTGCAACTATGCAGCTAACGTTGAGGTTGCAAAATCCACATTAAAAGCAAAAGAGAGAGATGCATTAAGCACCCATATTGAGAAGATATCAACTCCTAATATTAAATCCATTGATGAGCTTTGCGAATTCCTTAAAATTGATGAAACACAATGCGCAAAATCCAGAGTTTACATTCATAATGAAGTAAGCCCTGTATTAGTGCTTATGCAGGGTAATGATGAAGTAAATGAGATTAAACTTGAAAAAATACTTACCGGAAAAGTTAGACCTGCTCATATTGAGGAATTAAAAGAACTAACAGGCGCAGAAGCCGGCTCAATAGGCCCGATTGATTTTAAAGGAAGAATAATTGCAGATTTCCGCTTGCAGGACAGAAACAATATGTACAGCGGGGCCAACGAAAATGATTTTCATATAAGCGGCATAGATTTTAAGCGCGATTTAAAAGCAATTGATTATGCTGATTTAAGAATTGTCCAGGAAGGTGAACCCTGCCCGTTCTGCGGTAAACCTCTGGGCGTATTCAGCTCAATTGAATTAGGGCATATCTTCAAACTGGGAACAAAATACTCTGAATGCATGGGCGCTAATTTTATCGACGAAAAAGGAGAGCAGCACCCAATTATTATGGGCAGCTACGGAATTGGCGTTGACCGTGTTCTTGCCTGCTATATCGAGCAGCATCACGATGATAAAGGCATTGTATGGGAAGGTCCTCTCTCCCCGTTTG
>JAUZPC010000413.1 GCA_030706105.1 Bacteroidota bacterium
AAATTAAAGGAGGCGGCACTTACCTCCTGGTATAACGAAATCAGAACAGCCTTCAAAAAATATTAGCCCGGTATCTGCATTCTCCATATTAAATATACAGCGGCCTAAAAAGGCCGCTTACAAATTAACAAGCAGATTTAAGACATACTTTAGATTTACTTAAAATGTTTAATCTCAACTATCACCGGGACAACTGATTTCCCTTTGCTTTTTGCTTTAAATATAATTTTATTATCATAACTATATTCTATATTTGCAATATCAACCATACTGCTTTTAAGCACCGACTCAACTTTGTCTTTAAATTTTCCCTGAGCTTTTTCTACATCGGACATAATCTTATCAATATCAAGTTTTGTCTTACTGTATAAAAAACAATAATATGAAGTCCCTGTTATCTCATCAAGCATATTGTAACTATCCTCATCAGGAATTGCTACGTTATTCTGACTGTATGGAAGATAAGCACACATTCTTTGGTTAAAGGGAAATATTTTATATGTCTTGTTAGTAAGGTCAGAGCTGAATGAGTAAACATAAGCAGGTTCATTATTGGAAATTCTCAACTCGAATAAAGTTCCGGCAGGATAAGGTTTGTTCATGGCAAAGACTTCACCAACAAACTTCCCTTTCATTTCATTCCCGTTATTTTCTCTAAATAACATTGTCCCCTGAAGGTCAAAGACATCCGGTCCTTTAATCGATTTGTCAATCAGTTCAAAAGCCCACATGCAAAAATGATCAAAGTCATTATACTTAACCCAGATATAGCCCTCATTTCCCCAGTTTTTTCCCCAACTGTTTTGCAGTTCAAAAGCCCCTCCGTATTTGTTGTCGTCATAACCGACAACTGCTATACCATGCCCGCGTCCCCAGTATTTATAATCAGTGCTGTCAACAATCAGTACATCCTTTGCGGTATTAAAAGAAGGGGGACAGTCAAATGCCAAAATGACAGGGTGCTTTTCCGCCAGAGCTTTTTTTACAAATTTAATTTTGCTGATTTTAATTCCTACAATATCCCTATATTCTATAATTCTATAATTTGTAGCATCCTTTTTATCTTTTTCAACCACTTCCCGGTCGCAATCAAAAGCAAATTCATTTAACTTAAGGCAGCCGAAATTTTTTAATGCATCAAGAGCATCAACCAATGAAGTGCCGCCGCTGCACCCTTTTTTAGTCCTTATTTGATTATAAATAAAAGAAGGTGAAAAAGCATTCTTATCCACTTCGGCGCCGGTCCACCCATATCTGATTGCATCCAGCATCGTTCGTCCTGCATATGCAGAGGACCAGCCGGCACAGGTACTTGTCGGCCCCTGATTCCCCGGAGTCGGAGAATATTGTTTAAGAGAAACTGCTTTAGGGAGATTGTCATAATCACCCCGCATAAGATTTACTGCGGTTGGAGTATTGGCGTAAAGATTAGAATCCAGAGAAACTCCGAATCCATACTCCTGGGCACAGGCACAAATATTTAGTACAACTACAAAAAGTATGCAACTTATTTTCATGGCCTTCTCTATTTAGTTTTTTTTAATAGTACTTCTGCTTTTTTAGTCATCCCGTTTTCCAGTAGAAAAGCCACATAAGCATCAGCATATTCTTCTACCCCCGGGGCAAGTTTTAGGATTTCTTCATATTCATTTATTATGTCATAATTAAGATTATTGCCCTGAAAAAAAGCGATCTTTACAAGTCTGTCAAGGGCAGAACCTTCTTCCAGCCCTTTCTGAAGTTCGGCAAGGGAATCTTTAATTTGATTAGTTCTGTTGTCAGGATATAAAGAAAAATAATTACTGTCAGAGCAAGACGCCTGTTTTGACAAGCTTTCGACCACCCATTTATACTTTCCCTCTTTTTCTAAATTGAACCCGGAGAGATCCACTTTGAATGAAGTATCGCGAGTCTCTTTCATAAACACAGCTCTATCCTGTTCATTAACAATCTTAAAAAGATAGCTGCTTTGGGAACTTTCCGGGAACCATTTAGCCTCGATTGTATAACTCATTAAGTGAGTCATTTTGGGGAAGAGAGTCTCTATCTGCTCTGCCTTACCCCTTACAACTGCTCCAAGTGTTTTCATATTATCAGAAGATTTTTTGTTTACAGAAGCAGTTAGCACATATTCCGTAAACTTTTGGATATTGCTTTTGCCTGAAGCAAGCATTTTAACCAGTGACTCAGCATTGTAAGAACCGGCTTTTTTCAACTCCAGCGATTTTCCATTATTTGAAACGAGGCCTGCATAATCGCCGTCATTTAATTTAATTACATCTCCGGTCATCAGCCTTGCACCTGTTTTTATTTTCTCCCAATCTGATTTTCCACTTTTTTGAACGGTGCATTTACCTGATGCTGCAATTATTTTAAATAAATAATCCTGCGCCAAAACTGCCTGGCTGCTCAGGATAATTTGAAGGAATAAAACAATTAATAGGTTTTTATGTTTTAGAAGTTTCATGGTTGTTCATTCTGATTAATTTTTTAGGAATTTTGCTAATCCAGTTTTCATAGAATTCAATTGCCGTAGTAGAAAGTACAACAGCAACAAGAGCTAAAGTAAGGTTTATTCTGTAATTCAGGTAATGTAGAATCTCGACACTAATAAAAAGGTTAAAAATGGAATAAAAGAAAATTACAAGTTTAGTTAATCCATTTGCCCATAGACGGAATCTGGTTTTTATGAAAAGCAGCATTTTTATATTAAGGAATCCAATAATTACAGCCAGCAATATGCTTAACCAGTCGGGCATGCTGTTTATGAATCGTCCGTTTAGAATCATTGAAATTATATTTGCATGAATAACTATCCCGTACATATCAGGAAATGATTTCCCCGCATACCTGTCATTTATAGGAGTAAAGAACACATCCTCTAAAGTTCTGGTGTTGAAATCAGGCCCCATATAACCGATTAGAACAATTTTATTTTTAAGAAAGGAGAAGTCTGCTTCCGGATCCAAAGACTGGAGGGCATCAATAAAATAATACTTATTATAGTTGCCTCTAAAATTTATTTTTTCAATCTTATTACCTCGTTGCAGCAGTTTCTCTAACGCCTTAGAATCATATATGCCGGCAATTTTGCATGAGAATGCCAGCACAACAGAATCTTTTACTGATTCAGAAGGTCTGAAATCTCTTATGG
>JAUZPC010000414.1 GCA_030706105.1 Bacteroidota bacterium
TTCCCTAAAAAACTTGACTTTCACAATATTAGTACATATATTTGCCCCTGCTGTATATTATATTGCTTTAATCTAAACATTTTTTTACTTATCGGTCGAAGGCGACTTCCGCTGAAGTTTGGTGTTTATTGCTGCATTTTTTAAAGTTTTTTCTTTAGTGTCGAACTACTAATTGGTGGGAAATGAAAAGGATTATTACAATGGCTGCTGCCATAGGTATGGGTTTTAATTGCAATGCCCGGCTCTCAAAAGATTTTATTGCAAGATCAGGCGTATTCTCAAGAATAAATATTGCCAAAACAGTTGCCGTTTTGCTATTGCTGTTGTTTACAGTATCATTTGCACAAGGGGCGACAAAAACATGGAATCAAACCAATGGAGGAGCATGGACAACTGCTTCAAACTGGACTCCAAACGGTGTACCTGCTACAGGTGATGATGTCTTTATTAATTCGGATCAAAGTGCTGCTATCACTGCTGTGCCACAGATTACTTTGAACAGTATGGTAATCAGTGGTAATTGCACTTTAAGTGGTTCAGCAAATGGACGTACAATTACTATTTCAACAACTTTCACTGTATCTCAGGGAAAAACATTAACAACAGGAAATGGAAATAACACTCGAATGAATTTTATTTTATCAGCAACTGCCACAGGTACCATAAATGGGACTATGACTATGACTAATAGTAACACATATTATTTTTATAATTATGGTATATTAATTATGGCCCCGACAGGTCTTCTGAATGGAGGTGCTTCTTTCACAATATTTTCAGGTGCCACATTAAAGATCGGATCAAATGCAGGCATCTCTCAAATAGGCAGTAATACTGGGAGTATCCAGATGACTGGAGGGAGAACATTTAGTGATGGGGCAAACTATGAATATAATGGAATTGCAGCACAGGTTACGGGTAATGGATTAACACAAAACACGCCAGCGAATTTGACTATTAACAACAGTGCCGGTGTAACGCTTAGTGCTGCTACCACTATATCTGGCCTGCTTACCATGACCAGCGGCACTTTGAATATGGCTAACACCAACCTAACTGTTGGTTCACTAACGGGCTCGACCAATATAACAAATTCATCTGGCGGTCCTGGCACAAGAACAATAATAATAGGAAGTGACAATACAAGTCCTGCAGCATATATTGGTATAATTAGTAATGGAACGGCGACATCAGTTTCCGTTATCAAAAATGGCACAGGTGTATTAACTTTTTCTGGAATAAATACCTTTTCCGGAGGATTGACAGTGAATGCTGGAATCTTTCGAATAGGAGGAGCTAACGTATTAGCAACTCCACCTGTTACCCTAGGCGGCGGCACCTTCAGCACTGGTGCGACAACAGGATATACGGAAACAGTTGGTATACTGGCACTGACAGATAATTCGACCATCACACTAGGAACTGGAAGCCATACATTGACTTTTACAGCCAGTAACGGAGTCGCCTGGACAGGTAGTAAAATGCTGACTATAACAGGATGGCAGGGTGGCTGGGATGGAACTTCGGGTAACGCAGGAAAGATATTTGTGGGTAATTCAAATGCGGGCTTAACGGTTTCTCAATTATCACAAATACAATTTTTAAATGGAGGGATTTATTATCCTGCTACAATACTAAGCACTGGAGAAGTAGTTCCTTCTAAAAGATTGACGACCGGCAATATAACAGGATCTCCATTTTGTTCAGGCACATCAGGTATTTCCGTTCCTTTCACATATGCACCTGCTTCGATTTTTAACGGAAATTTTACAGCTCAGCTCTCTGATGCGGGAGGGTCCTTTGCTTCCCCTGTGAATCTTCAATTGGTAGCATCCAATCAAACCGGCAGTCAATCGATAAACGTTACAATCCCCGCACTGACAACGACAGGGATGGGTTACCGTATCAGGGTCATTAGTGATGTTCCTGCAATAAACGGGACAGATAATGGTGTTAATATAACTATTAACCACCAATCGGCAGATCCGACTTCAGCTACAGCAACACCTTCAACTTTATGCAATGGACAAACCTCCTTTCTTACACTAAATGGGGGTGACGGTGGTGGTGCAAGTGAAACCATAAAATGGTACACGGGTTCTTGTGGAGCTACATATATTGGCTTCGGTAATAACTTTTCGGTAAGTCCCTCTACAACCACAACTTATTATGGTCGTTATGAAGATGGCGCTCCCTGTAATTATAATTCAGCTTGTCAATCGGTCACATTAACAGTTAATGCGTTACCAGTTGTAAGCTTTACCGGTGGCAATTCCATTTGTATAAATAGTACGACAAATTTATCTCCAACTACAGGCGGAACATGGGTGAGCAACAATCCGGCAGTAGCTACTGTAGACAATACGGGTCTCGTGAAAGGCCTGTCCCCTGGAACAGCCACATTTACTTTTACAGATGCGTCAACCGGATGCAGTAATACGACATCAGCAGTGACAGTGAATCCGACTATATTTCCCAATGTATCAATAACTGCATCCGCTAATCCGGTGTGCACGGGAACTCAGGTCACTTTTACAGCCATTCCGACAAATGGCGGTACATCGCCTGTGTACCAGTGGGTTGTTAATAGCATTAATATTCCCGGAGCAAATAGTCCTACATATACTTATACTCCGGCAAATAACGATAACATAATCTGTTTACTGACCTCTAATGCCACATGCGCAGCTGTTGCTCCAGGTGTTAGTAATCCGATAATTATGTCGGTTGGGGGACCTTACAGCGGAGCTTACTCGGTGGGTTATACGGGAAGCTATTTCAATTCGCTGACCAATGCATTTGCATTATTATCATCGTGTGGAATTACAGGGCCAATCACATTGCTTCTCCAATCTGGATATTCATCATCTTCTGAAACATTTCCATTAACAATAAATGCCATTCCCGGAGTAAGTGCTACAAACACAGTGACTATAAAGCCCGCAGCGACAACAACCATTTCAGGCTCCGTAAACGATGCTTTGATAAAAGTATTATGTAATTACATCATCATCGATGGATCCATAACGACCGGAGGTACAAGCCGGGACTTGACCATCACAAACACTAACAATACTGGCCCGTTTGTTGTTTTATTCGGCTCAACAGGAACAACACCCATCAAAGGATGCTCTTTAAAAAA
>JAUZPC010000415.1 GCA_030706105.1 Bacteroidota bacterium
AAAGACAGATATTCGCAAGGGTTTGATGTAAGTAAAGATTTATTACATATTGGGGTTGTAAACCAAACCACAATGCTCGCTTCTGAAACAGAAGAGATATCCCTACAATTAAAAATGGCAATGGAAAATAAATTTGGCGTTGAAAATTCTAAAGAGCATTTTGCAGATACCAGGGATACTCTTTGCTATGCTACCAATAATAACCAGACTGCAACCAAAAAACTGCTGAAAGCAACGGCTGATTTTGCTATTGTAATTGGAGGATATAACAGTTCAAATACCAGCCATCTCGTAGAGCTGCTGGAGTCCAAATTCAAAACATATTTTGTTTCATCGGCAGATAATATTGAAAAGGACTTTATTATACATTATGATCTTAAAAGCGGGCAAGAATTACATGAACATAACTTTTTAACCAGCGAGCCGGTTAACATTGTTTTAACCAGTGGGGCAAGCTGTCCTGATTCTGTTGTGGATGCAATTATTTTCAAATTTTTATCCTTCTTTAACATAAGCAAGGATATAGAATCAGTATTAGGCGATTCCTTATCAAAATAATTTTGATCCCGACATTGTGCGGGAATAATGGCTCAGCAAATAAGTAGCATTCCGGTTTCGACTTAAAAATCAAATTCAATATTTACTCTCAACCCTGATTGCCTGCCGATAACATATTTAGTAATCAAGGATGCGGGTGCTAATAACTTTGTACCTATACCTATCGAAAAAAGCGCATTGCTGTCATTAGCTCTGCTAATTCTTCCTTCAGATAAATTCTTATAAAAATTAAATGAATAGCTGAGATTCAAATCACTAAAGAAGTCCCGGCCTAAAATCATATAATTTCTGCTTTCAAAACCAAGCTCAAATTTATTAAAGTCCTGAACAGATGCTTTTTCGCCCCAAAGATTTCCGTGCAGGTATGTGCCAACCGCCTTCAATGTTACTTTTTTTTCATTAAACGTTTTTAATACTGTAGAAAAGGAAGCGCCATAATATTCACCATTTCTGCCGACTTGATAATTAAAACCTGTTGATAAGTTTTGGCAAAAAGTAAAAGATGCAAAAAGTGAAATTAACAGTAAAAGATTTTTCATAACATACCTTAATATATTGGGTTAAAAGGTTTTAATAAAAATATTAAACAGGAGTACAAAAGTCAACAACACTTCATCTGCGACACCGGACTCATTTTTATCATCCTAAATAATCACGAAATTTGGGACGGTTTTTAATTATCGTCCTACCATTTAGGACGATAACCGGCGAATATTGCATTTTTAGCTGATTTTCGAAGTTTCCATAATTTATCGTCCTAAATTTTCTCCAATTTTAGGACGATACTATTTTTCAATATAAATTATACTGAAATAACCTTAACTGATTTGCCATTCTTTTAGTTATATTTTACGTTCATTATTGAACACATTTTACAGTATAATTATTAGATAATTTTTAGTAAATTTATAAGTTATTATTTACAATTTTGTAAGAAAAGGTTTTTTGATATGCCTATAGAAATTAGATCAACGACTATATTAGGACTTGTTCATAACGGTGAAGCCGCAATAGGTGGAGACGGACAAGTAACACTCGGTAATACTGTTATGAAACATAACGCCATGAAAATAAGAAAGATATCCGATGGGAAAGTATTATGCGGATTTGCCGGAGCTTCTGCAGATGCATTCACATTAATGGAAAGATTTGAAGATAAGCTTGAACAATATCGCGGAAACGTTCACCGTGCTGCCGTTGAACTGGCAAAAGACTGGAGAACCGATAAATACTTACGCAAGTTGGAAGCAATGCTTGCCATTATATCAGAGGATAAAGCTTTTATTATTTCCGGAAATGGGGATGTAATTGAACCTGATGACCAAATAGTTGCTATTGGATCAGGTGGTATGTATGCGTTGGCAGCAGCTAAAATGCTTAAAAAATTCAGCAACCTATCAACTAAAGAAATTGTGGCTGAATCTCTTAAGACCGCTTCAGAAATTTGTATTTATACAAATGATAAAATTCACGTTGAAGTAATAGATAAAAAAGGGAAATGACACATGGATAATAATACGGAATTAACTCCCTCACGAATTGTTGTAGAACTGGATAAATATATAATTGGACAAACTGATGCTAAACGGGCTGTAGCTATAGCTTTGCGTAATAGGTGGAGAAGATTACATGTCACTTCTGATTTACGCGATGAAATATTGCCAAATAATATTATTTTAATTGGCCCTACAGGTGTAGGTAAAACTGAAATTGCACGCAGATTGGCTAAACTTGCCGAAGCACCTTTTATTAAAGTTGAAGCATCAAAGTTTACTGAAGTTGGTTATGTAGGACGCGACGTTGAGTCAATGATTAGGGATTTGACTGATTATGCTGTTAGCATGGTTAAGTCAGAGATGATGGAAAAAGTACAGTCCAAAGCTATTGCTCTTGCTGAAGAAAGAATTTTGGATATGCTGATTCCTCCCGTTAAGAAGACGCAAACCAATGATGAGGAAAAAGAGCTTGATGAAAAGAACGAGGCTTATCAGAATCAGAAGACCAGAGATTGGATGCGTGATAAGCTAAAAAAAGGTGAACTTGATGATAAATTGATTGAATTTGATTCAGCTTCTACTCCAACCGTTGGCATGCAGGTTCTTGGGCCATTTGGAATGGATGATATGGGCATCAATATTCAGGAAATAATGGGTAGTATCTTACCAAAGAAAAAGAAAAAAAGAAAAACTGCAATTAAAGAAGCACGCACTATCTTTGCGCAGGAAGAAGCTCAAAAGCTTATAGATATGGAAATTGTTCAGAAAGAAGCAATAGAAAGAGCTGAGAACTCAGGAATTATCTTCATAGATGAAATAGATAAAGTAGCTTCCTCCGGTGGGAAAGGTTCCGGGCCGGATGTTTCGAGAGAAGGCGTTCAACGTGATCTTCTCCCAATAGTTGAGGGTTCTAACGTTAATACTAAATATGGTATAGTTAAGACCGACCACATCTTATTTATTGCCTCCGGTGCTTTCCATATGTCAAAACCGTCTGATTTAATTCCTGAGCTGCAGGGACGTTTTCCTATTAGAGTTGAGTTAAAAAGTCTTACAGAGGCTGATTTTATAAAAATTCTTACCAT
>JAUZPC010000416.1 GCA_030706105.1 Bacteroidota bacterium
AAAACCATTGAGGGGATGTTGATAGCGGAGACATTTCTATCTGCTACAGATTCTACTTTATATTTCACTTTGTTCACACTTCCATGTTTGTTTGTATTTTAATGCCAATCGTTATTCGGACATTCTTCTCTTTTCGTCCAAGGTAACGTCCTGTTTCAGAGATGTATAAGAAAATTTTACCAAACGGGCATTAACTTTGATTTTTTTTGTATTTGACAAACCCTTCTAAATTATGTAATTTATGTTATAATTAGTTGTTCTTTAATCAGTTAGCCTAGTAAACATCTGATTGTTCTTAAACTCTCAGGTAGTATTTTAGAGATAAATATTTAGTACTTATTTTTAAGGAATACAAAATGAAATTTATACTTTCGCTCTTTTGTTTTGCGTTATTCGCGTCTTCTGTAAGCTATTCGCAAGATACCTGCACATTAAATGTTAACAGAGTATCGTTTCCTTTAAATAATAGTGGCAATTTAGCATGGAAATCCCCTGGTGGCTACAAGGGAGCACTTTATGATACATCTGAGTTCCTGTATTCTGCCGGATTTGCATTTTCAGGGTTAGAGGGTGGTGCTTTTTTTGTTAATTCTGTAATGCCTTCTTCAAGAATATTTGACTATCTCCCCGGTAGAGTTGGCGACACATTAAATCCAAAGAATGTATTATACTCAGTTTCTACATCAGATTCAGCATTTGGCTCTGCTTGGCAAAAATGGAAAGATGCAGTTCAGCTTGGTGCCGATTTCTATGACGGAAACCATGACGGTATTTATAATCCGGTTGACCTGAATGGAAACGGACAATGGGACCCCGGGGAAGATAAGCCTTTAATATTAGGCGATAAAACTATATGGTGCGTTTATAATGACGGTGCCAAGAGTACACAAAGACAATTTACGGATATGGCCCCCAAAGGTGTTGAAATAAGACAAACAGCATTTGCCTTTAATAATGCCAACAACTGTGCCGATAATACTATCTTTATTAAATATAACATAACAAACACTTCAAATAATGATTGGGACTCATGTTATTTTAGTAAATTTGCTGATATAGATTTGATATCTCTTCATGATTTTGCAGGTACTTGTACTAATTATAAGTCTATATATGCCTTCAATAAAACTTCAGGTTATCCAAGTTGTTTCGTAACAAACTTACAGTCTCCTATTCAATATATTCCGGGAATAACTTTTACCGACGTCAACTCCAATGGCATTTATGACTCTGGAATTGATATCCCTCTGGATACTGCTTTTGATTATAGAGGTGTAAATGGCGTTCAGTCCTTTATTGGCGCAGAAAATATCAACAGCTATAATACCTTCTATTATACATCGGGAAGTGCAATCATAGGAGATCCGGCTTATAGTACTGATTTAAGGAATTATCAAATGGCCAAACTTAAATCAGGACTCAGTATTGATCCCTGTAATTTTTACAATGGCGTTGTGAATGGAGGGGTTCAGTGCAATACTGTAAATCCTGGTTACATTTTTTCAGGAGATCCGATTTCCGACTCCGGCTGGTTGCAGAAAAATCCCGATGAGGTCTATCAGCTCCTTAATATTGGCCCCTTTAAGTTAAAAGCACATGAATCAAATAATTTAATTTTTGCTTATGTCCTTGGTAAAGCCGATACTTGGCAAATGAGTTTATTGACTGCTCAGGATAACACAAGACTTATTAGAAATGCTTTCAAGAATAATTTTACAAATTTCTTTACCAATGTAAATGCAGATCAGTTTGTTATTTCTGACTACAGGCTAGATCAAAATTATCCTAATCCCTTTAATCCGTCAACTACAATTAATTATCAATTGCCAAAGGATGGGCATGTATCATTAAAAATATATGATATTTTAGGTAATGAAGTCGCATCTCTGGTCAATGAATATAAGAATCACGGAAATTATTCTGTAAATTATAATGCCTCAAGATTAAGCAGTGGAGTTTACATATATAGAATAATAACCGGTGGTTTTATTTCAAGCAAAAAGATGATTTTAATTAAATAATCATTCAGTGCCTTGTTACAAGTCCAGACTATAGTTTGCAGCTCGTAATTAAAGTGAGGAAAATATTTGTCATTTTTATGCCGGTATTAACATTTCTGTTATACCGGCATTTTTTATTTCTTGAAATTTATAATTCCATAATTGTGAGCAGTACAGTAATGAAGAATAAAGTCTGTGTCTAATTATAACTATGTCTCCGCGCTTTTACACATTACAGCATTATTTCCAAACTTTTCGTAATTTTAACCCATAAATTTTTAAAATTATTATGGAAAACAAAATGTCGCGTAAAAAAGTTATAGCCGGAAACTGGAAAATGAATAATGATTTAACTGAATCTGTTAAATTAGTCAACGAATTAAAAGAAAAATTGGCTGCTGAATCAGTTAACTGTGATGTAATCATCTGCCCTCCTTTTACAAGCTTGTATGAAATAAACAAAATTGTAGAAGGCACAGATATTAAATTAGGCGCCCAGAATATGTATTTTGAAGAAAATGGAGCTTTCACAGGCCAGATTTCTGCCTCCATGCTTAAAAGTGTTGGATGCCAATATGTTATTTTAGGTCACTCCGAACCACGATCCATCTTTGGCGAAACAGACGAACTTATAAATAAAAAAATTAAAAAAGCTTTATCAGCAGGTTTACTTCCTGTTTTCTGTGTAGGCGAAACTTTGGAAGAAAGAGAAAAAAACATTACCAATGATGTAATTAAACGCCAGATTATTGAAGGATTAAAGAATGTATCTGAAGAAGAACTTGAAAAAATTATAATTGCATATGAACCTGTCTGGGCTATAGGCACCGGCAAGGTTGCATCTCCGCAGCAGGCTGAAGACGTTCATGCTTTTATTAGAAATTTAATTAAAGAAAAATTCTCTGCTGCTGCTGCTGACAGAATTATTATTCAGTATGGCGGTAGTGTTAAACCGGAAAATGCAAAAGAGTTATTAGGACAAAAAGATATTGACGGCGCTTTGGTTGGCGGAGCCTGCCTTAAAGCTGATTCTTTTATTGGAATTATGAAAGGCTGCTGAGTTCAGTTTTACTTATCAATAATGGACAATAACTAATTTGTTCAAAAAAA
>JAUZPC010000417.1 GCA_030706105.1 Bacteroidota bacterium
GCTTCATCTTTAGATAATTGCTCCTTGGGAAGATAATGGTCAAAATTGCCATGAGGGATAACCACAATTCTCTTTTCATCAACACTAAACATTGACAACAATTTTGTTTTAATATAATTAGAGTGCACTATTATTTTGCCGGCTGACCTATACACCAAGCCTGTTAACTGTACATCATATTTATACCTGTTATGCGGTAATACGTTATGCGCGGTATATATTAAATGTATTTTCAATTTGCTAAGTAAATAAAATAATATGGCATCCATATTAAATCTGAAAAACTGAAAATGAATTGCATCCGGTTTTTCTTTTGCTATATACTTTAATAGTTTAAATAGATATATCAATAGAACAAACACTTTGCCCAATTTACTTTTTGAACTGTCTTTTGAAGGCATCCATTTTTTTACTGCAAAGGATGGATTTTCGACTTCCCTATTTTCCGGAACTATAAGAGTAATAGAGGCACCGGCTTTTTGCAAAGCAGAAGCTAGACAAATTGTATAATCATTTCCGATAAGTGAGTCAATAATTAATATTTTTTTCATTTGCATCAGTTGGCGGTAGATATTTTGTATTTTATTTTATTTGAAAAACTTTTGACCTGTTTACTCACTTTATGAATAATATTTCTAAACTCTTCTACGAAATACCAATTACAAACCAGAAAGGCTGCTGATAATACTGATTTAATAATCAAGGAGTCAACGCCCAGATAAAACGGCACAATGGCGAATATAAAAAGCAGAAACATAGGTCTCAAATAATTAAGGCCATCGGTATGTAAATCCAGCTTAATCAAATAAAGATGATAAATAATCTGTGCTATGGTATTCATAACGAGAACTGAATAAACAGCGCCCATAAATCCATACTTTGGAATAAGGACGTATGCCAAACCAATATTTACTATACTGGAGACGATATTTACTTTAACCGAAACGGAAGAATTACCTGCCGATACAATTGTATAGCCCTTAATATTGGACATTATTCTTAAATAGAAATTAAGCATTAAAATTGCAAAAGCCGGAGCCGTTTTAATATATGCACTTGAGAATAACAGGACAACGATTGTCTGTGAAAAGGTAAAAGCTATAAATGTAAGAATTGCAATGGAGACAGAAAAAAAGTTGATAGATTTATTCATTAAATATAATGCATCTTTTTTTGATCCGGCTGAAAATAGTTTTGAAGAATTTGGGAAATAGACTATCATGAAAGAAACAAACATCCTCTGTAATGCTTCAGGTATTTTATTTGCTATATCATACATAGCAACACTTAAAGGATTAAGAAGTGCACCCAGGAACAAAATGCTTACACGGTCATACGCAAATGTTAAAATATTATTAAAGTGAATTGGTGTAGAGAACTTAACTATATCTTTATATGTCTCCTTAGTCGGTTTATAGTCTATTAGCTTTCTGAAAGGAACAATCATCAATTGCACCCCCACCGAAACCAATGAAGTGAAGACCTCAATATATATCAGATTAGCAAGAGTTAAATTATTAAGGTACAGAAACAGAATAATTACAACCACCCTAAACGCAGCGGAAATTACTTGCACAATTGAATATTTTTTGTACTCATTCAACCCCTGAAGGACATTAAAAAAGAGATCTTTGTAACTTGCGGTTATGAAAAGGAGAGGAATCCAGAAGACGAAAGTTTCCTTTTTTAACGAGAACAAAGGAAGAATTAAGTCTGAAAAGAAATAGAAGAGGACAGTAAGAATAACTAATAATACCACCCGTAAATTTAATATTGCTCGCAGCGCAGCTTTATTCTGCTGCTTATCAACACTTGAAATAAACTTAACTAAAGTAATATTAAGTCCCCAGCTGCTAAGTATATTAAAAAAATTAACCATGGCCAATAACAGAACATAAATACCAAGATCAGACTTCCCGATATTTCTTGTAAGCAGCATAATACTAAAGAAATGGAAAAACATACTGGAGACAGTTCCAATAGTAGCAGCAGCAGAACCTTTGAGAAAATCCTTTTTAAATTTGCCTTCAATCATTAGTATAGACCTTTTTTGATGATACGCTATTAATGTCTACACTTGGAGCTCCCATACCCGTATTAGTATCTTTTACTTTCATAACCTGCTGCATTAATGTTAAATATCTTTTCCCCATAACTTCTCCTGAAATAGCTTCAACCGCAATTTTTGCATTTATAGTCTTGTTCTTTCTTTCCTCTGCATTATGGCAAAAGTTAATAACTTTTATTGCCAAATCAAGTGGATCTGAGTCATTAAAATACTGGACGCTTGAGTCATCAAACACATCGCGCAGTGATTTTAAATCAGTAGCTACAACGGCCAGACCAATAGATGCGCTTTCAAACAATTTTGTAGAAAGGCTTAAGTTCATATATGTATTGCTAATATATGGGACAACCTCAATATCACTGCTGTTCATAACCTCAACAAGCTCTTCCCAAGATACAGCGTCCTTCAAAATAACAGAGTTTTCTAACTTTAATAGAGATATCATTTCTTCAAGATAATCCTTATATGAATTATCACACTTACCGTAAATATAAAACTTGGTGTCAGGAATTACTTTAATAATTTCAGGCATTGCTTCAATTACAACATGAAGGCCAAAGCGTTTGGCTACAGTTCCATGATAAAGCAGTTTTGCTCCTGAATTAATTTTGTAATATTCTCTATTGATATTGTATTGGAATATTTTACTATTAGCAGTATTTAGAACTAATGTAATTTTTTCCGGAGGGACACCCCTATCAATCAACAGGGCTTTACATCCATCAGTAACTGTAATTAACTTATTAGAGAACTTACAAGAAATCTTTTCAAATAATTTAATGAGCGGTAAAAAATATTTACTTTTTGTAGGCCACTTTTCTTCGAATAATTCGGGGGTCAGATCATGAATATCAAGTACTACCGGCACTCCCATAATTTTTTGGAATAAAGCTGCAAAGACATGAAACTCAGGCATATTGTGTATTTGAATTACATTATACTTCCTTTTATAGTATAATATGTTTAGCTTAAAAAAGGCATGAATAAAAAATGATATAGTAAGTAACAGATAGTTTAACATTTTTTCCTGAGAGAC
>JAUZPC010000418.1 GCA_030706105.1 Bacteroidota bacterium
GGCTGGGTGCTGACCGATATGAATGTTGAAGTATTTGCAGATAAAGAATACCAAGAAACTGAAAGATTAAATATTCCTTTAAAGAGAATAGCTGAACCTGAGGATATTGCCGGTCCGGTAGTCTTTTTGGCTTCCAATTTTGCACGGCATATAACTGGAGAAGTATTAAATGTTAATGGTGGTTCTGTTCTGTGTGGTTAATATAGATACGTAATGCATCATTTGTAGTTGTAAAAATTATAGTAATATTGATATTACTATTTTGAATTAAAATTACAAATTGAGGTTAAAATGGAGTTTCTAGCACAATTTCATCCTAAAGTTATTCATTTTGCAGTCTCTCTATTAATTATATATAGCTTATTAGAAATATTAGGGGCTATTTTAAAAAATGATTTTCTGCGAAAAACTGCCCATTTAATTTTGTTTTTAGGTGTACTATCTGCATTAGGAGCAGTTATTACTGGTAATCAAGCCAAAGATGCTTTTGATTATTGGAATAAAAACAGCAGTGATATGGTGGAAATGCATGAAACTTATGCCACTATTACATTATGGTTCTTTGCTGCTTTACTTTTAGTCAGGACTTTTTTGGTACTAAAAAAGAGGTTTAGTCTAACTTTAAATTATCTTTTCGCATGTCTTTCTATTGTGGGAATGTTTTTTGTTTTTCAAACCGGAGAAAGAGGCGGAAAATTGGTTTTTGAATTTGGGGTTGGTACCCAGATTAAAAAACAAATTATGGAAGGGACTACCGAACCGGAACATAAAGACTCGATAAAAACAGAAAACGATAACAAACAAATTGAATCAAAGTAGTATGCTTGATATTATTTGTAATTATCTTTTTGGAAATTTGTTTTAAAATTGGTTTATTTGGCTTAAATATTAAATAAGAATTTGAAATTATTTTAATTTCTATATGAAAAAAATACTGTTTCTTGTTGTAATTCCTTTCATTACCATATTTGCGGGTGAGCCTCCGGCCGAGAGAGCTATTGGTTTGTTCTTTTCAGTTGGTGTAGGTCCAAGATTTCCAATAGGTAATTTCTCCAACTCTACTGATCTTGGATATGGGTTAAACGTGGAACTTTCCTATACAGATAACGAAATAATGCCGTTTTTTTTATTTGTAAAAGGGGGTTATGAGCAATTTCCCGGAAGTCAAAAATTCTATCAGGTAACTTCTTATAGTAATTATTCAATAAATTCTATTCCACTATCTCTGGGTGCAAGATATTATTTTAAGCCTTTATTGGAAAATATTTTGCTCTTTATACCAATAGCGGAAGCCTCTGTAAATTTTAACAATTACAGCATTTTGCATCAATTTAAGGAATCAGCTAACAGAAATAACTATACTGTAAACATGTCTAAATTTGGTTTTAGTGCCGGAATTGGGTTTTCTACTTTTCTTATTGAATTATTAGGCTCATATAATTATTATCAATCTAATGAATTTCTTTCTATGGATTTAAAAATTAGATTGCCTTTATATATAATTTATTAGAGGTATAAATGCAAAATTCATGCTTGGTTTGCGAAGAAAAAGATAATATATTAATAATTAAATTGAATCGTCCTGATAAACTAAATGCTTTGAACGTTAGTATTCTTAAGGAACTAAATAGTGTTCTTGATAATTATGCTGAAAATAAGAATATTAAAGTTATCCTTATTACGGGATCTGGAGAAAAAGCATTTGCTGCCGGGGCTGATATAGATGAAATTAGCAAGCTAACCATAATTGATGCCAAGAGTTTTAGCGAATATGGACAAGGTGTTTTTCATAAAATTGAAAATTTTTCAAAACCTGTAATAGCATTAATAAATGGATATGCGTTTGGCGGAGGATTTGAATTAGCGTTGGCATGTCATATTAGATTATGTTCTGAAAATGCTAAAATGGGCCTGCCTGAGTTAAATTTAGGCCTCATCCCCGGATATGGCGGCACTCAAAGGTTACCACGAAAAATCAATTCCGGTAGAGCATTATATTATATTTTATCAGGTGAGCAAATGGATTCCGCCGAGGCATACAGGATGGGAATAGTAAGCAATGTATATTCATCTATGAATTTATTTGAAAATGGCTTAGAGCTTGCAAAGAGAATTGCTGAAAAATCTGTTGACGCAGTTGCATTTTCATTGAAGGCAGTAATTTCTTCAGAAAACACTACTATGTCTGAGGGTCTGTCTATCGAATCATCTCTTTTCTCTCTTTGTATAGGAACTGAGAATTTTATTGAGGGAACATCTGCATTTAATGAAAAGAGAAAACCTGTCTTTAATAAATCTAATAAGGAATAACCATTACTCAAATGAATTTGAAAACTAAACGTATTGTTGCTATATCATTTTTAGTTGTAGTTGTAGCTTTAATGGCAATAAATTTTTGGACATTAAAAAATATTCAGAAAAAAGAACAGAGACGCAGCGCAGAATATATTACAGTAAGATTTAATGAAATTATTAAAAGTTATGCTTTGAAACAGGAATGGATTTCCTGCAAGGAAAAAATTGCCGGTAATGATACAATATCAAACTATTTAATTAAGTTGCCAAAAGATTTGCCGGTGCCACTGATTATTCAGGATATTAGTAACACACTTGAGGATAGTACAATTAAAATAAATGTTACTGAGCAGGGGATACACGGAAATTCTATTTTGAAAGTATCTTTTTTCAACAAAATTAAACTTACAGCAGAATTTGTTTATGATAAAGAAATTAAGAGAGATGCTGATACTTTGTCCTTTATTCTATCCAACCCCGGAGACATTTCTCAACAAGAGTTTAATGATTTAATCTTTTCAAGTGAAGCGTATTCGTTTTTGTTAGTGCCATCTCCTGAGTCTGCACAATTTGCGAAAATACTTAAGGAGAAGAAAAAAGAGTTTGGCGTATTGTTGAATGATGATTTAAGTGAAATAAAGTATAGATTGAGTGGTGATTATTCAAAAGAAAGACTTGAAATTTCTATTAAGGGAATATTAGCTTCTTTTAGGTTTGCTTCTTTTTATATTGTTGATGATAATTCCAAGTTCTTCAAATACCCAAATTATGGAGTTATTTCTTCTGAATTCAGCAA
>JAUZPC010000419.1 GCA_030706105.1 Bacteroidota bacterium
ATCAAATTTTGGACAACATTCTTGTTCGGGTTGCTGCGTAGCCATAATCTTTTCCTTTCAATATTGTTATTATTTAACTAAAATGAAAACAAATTCGGTGCTAAATTACTTTTAATACATTAAAATGTCAAATACTAGTTGTCTGAACCTTGATGTCTCATCCGATCCCGGATGGAACATCCGACTCCGGATCTGCCTGATTTGCATGATTATCATGATTTTAGCTGCAAAGTGGGATGTCTATTTTTTGACACCCGCCATTTGATTTAGCACGTAGTTGCGATATGTTAATAGAAGTGCATAAAAGGCATAACAAAAAAAGCCACATGGGAGCGAAATGTAAATAGTATTGATGGAAACAAAAACAACATACCGCTCCCATGGAGCTCTTGAATTCCACTAAACATTCTTTCTATTAACATATCGCTACTCAGTAGCTCTCCATAAAAATGCTACTCATCATTAGAGAAATAGCATCTGTTTAAGTAAAGCTCGTCATTTCGATGCCGATTACGAAGAGAAATCTTAAGATTATATTATAAATTTTAGTTCCATGGATTTTAATAGCCACGGCGCTTTAGCCCGTGGATAACAGAGCCACCCTGCACAGTTGGGCTTTAGCCACAGTATATTCCCTCTTTTACTCGTCATTTCGATACTGATTTATCGGCAGATAAACCTATTCTTTTGCACCTTAGGTACAAAAGCTATGGACACTCTAATTACTGACGATATCCGCAAAATCTTATAAATTAATTTGTGATATGGAATTTTGCATCCATACGATCGCCTTTATAAACCTCCGCAGAAATAACGGATTATTTTTAAATTAGGTTAAATACTTTCTGTTTGAACCGTTGTTAGTTTTAAAATAGCTAATCAGCTCACGCAGGTTCATAGTAAGCCTATTCAGGTCTTCGGCTGCATGTGCTATTTGTTCTGTACCGGAACTTGTTTCATGCGCAACATTGCTTACTCCATCGATGTTTTTGCTAATGTGCTCAACTGTTGTGGATTGTTCTTCAGAAGCCGCAGCCACTTGTGTGATAACGTCATTGACTTTATTTGTGGCTTCCCGGATTTCATATAGTACTTTTGATACATCTTCAGTAAGAACCATGCCATGCTCAACAGCCTTGCTCGCAACGTGCATTGATGTGTCAGCTTCTTTGGCCTCTCTCTGTACTTCACCGATAGTATCTGCAATTTCTTTTGTGGCCTTTGCAGTACGTTCTGCAAGTTTTCTTACTTCATCTGCAACAACCGCAAACCCCCTGCCCTGCTCGCCGGCACGGGCAGCTTCAATAGCCGCATTTAGTGCAAGTAAATTAGTCTGATCAGCTATATCACTAATTACTCTTGCAATTTCGCCGATTTGTTCAGTCTTCCCTGCAAGCCCATCAATTATCCTGCCTGTGTCACCAGTGGAAAGGACAATGCGCTCCATTCCCTTTTTAGTTTCGGAAACTTTTTCTGTACCGTTCACTGCTAATGTGTTAGCTGATTTTGAAATATTTGAGGCATCAGTAATACTTTTTGTCGATTCAAAAATTGTACTGGACATCTGTTCAATTGCGCTCGCAATTTCTGCCATTTGACGCGTATGTTCATGACTACCGGCAGCCATTTCTTCAGTACTGCTGCTTATCTGGGTGGCGGCACTTACAGTAGCCTCCATAGCATCATTTACTTTTTTTATCATAACAGCAATATTTTCGACTGCTTTATTAAAGCCGTCAAACAGTTTGCCAATGGTGTCCCGGTTTATAATTTTCATACGGACCGTCAGGTCTCCTTCAGCAAATTTATCTATGTTTACAAGCAAATCTTCAACATTATCAGATAAATATTTTTCCTGTTCCAGAGCTTTTTTCTCAGCAGCTTCAGCCCTTTGAGCAGCAAGTGCTGCTGTTTCGGATTCCTTTTTAGATTCCAAAAGGAGCTGATGAATTTTTATTATCATATTGTTAAAGGATTCGGCAAGATTTCCAAGTTCATCTTTATTGCTTACGCTTACTGTAACGGATGTGTTACCCTGCACAACTTCATATGCTTTACCTTTAAGATAGATTAATGGTTTTACAATTATTGAAAAGAAATACAGCCAGCCAAGGAATGTGAGCAATAAGGATGCACATATTATCATTATAACAGTTTGTTTTGCACTTGCAAAATTTTGCTTATTCTCCAGGTTTTGTGCCGTAACCTTTGTCTCAACTATCTCGGTAAGAATATTTATATACTCACGTGCTTTTTCAAATTTTTCATTGACCGATTTGTGCCTTTCTGCCGAACCGGAAGATATCAGTTCTGCAGATGCATCTTTCCAGATTTTCAAATTCTCTTCAAAACCGGCCACCTGCTCTTCTTCCTTTGTGCTGGATATAAGTAATTTATACTTATTCCACCTTTCATCTACCTGTCCGATATTTTCATTGTAGGTTTTCATTAAAGTGGAATATTCAGGATTTCCGGGCCTGACATTCAACAGTAAATTTTGAGCGATGGCAGCTTGATGCAAATCACGGTCGGCTTGAAGCAGCAGATCTATGGCCGGTAAATCATTACTTGCAACTCTTTCCATTTCAGAATTTAGTGTTGCCATATAACTTAGCCCTGCATAACCGGTAAGTCCTATCAAAACAGAGAATAAAATGAAAATAGCGGCAAACTTCAGTTTTAGGCTTAACTTTCCTATAAATTCTTTCATAACTGTCCTATTTATTATGGATTCTTTATTTCTTAAAAATTATTGCGATAGTTGGTTACAACCTCTCCTAAACAACTGAAAAAATACATATCCGTGAGTGTAATAAAATCTCATTTTGAGTTCGTCCGGTAAAGAGATTAAGGCAGTTAGATATTTGAACTCACGGTACATTATACCATATCCAGCTTCCAAAATAACAAAAAACAAGAACTACATGTTATATAGTAAGATACAGTGAAGATTAAGTGTGATAAAGCAATATAGCTAATCCTGTGGCGCAGCCATGCTTATGGCAAATCATGGTTCAGACAATTTGCATTATACTTGATAATTTTTATAATTACTTCGTAAGGAGAAGTGTTAA
>JAUZPC010000042.1 GCA_030706105.1 Bacteroidota bacterium
AAATCGATAAAGAAAATGCTGCTGCTGCATTAACTTATTTAAGCACGATTTTGTTAGACAAAAAATATTTGCACATAAAATTGTAATATATGAAGAGATATAAGGCGGAATTTTTATTCTGCCTTATTGATTTTACTTATAGTAGTTCTTTTTGTAAAGCTTAGTTCCTTTTAATCTTTCATCGCCTATTTCATTTACTATGTAGTGTTTCTCAGGTTTTCCGTTAACTTCAATAACTTCATATCCTACAATGCCTTTCTTAATTAGCTCAGAAAGCATTTTAAGGAACTCCTTTTTCTCTCCTTCGTTTAAGTCATCTATATTCAGGCGGTCAGATTTACCCAAATTAAGGAAATCATCAATTCTGGCAAAAGCTTTTGAAGTATTTGAAATTTCAGACGAGTCTTTTACTGTGCCGTGTAAAGGCTCGTTTTCCTTAGTTGTTTTACCTGTCGCAGTTTGAAAGATAAAGGCATTTGGTTTTTTGGTTATTAGGTTTATCATGATGTTGTTTCCTTTTAAGATAATCGAAAAAAGTATGGGAAAATTTAATCAAGGCTTGGATTAAAATTCCTAAGCATTGTTGGTATCTGCAATCCTTCATTGAGAAAGGGTTGTTCCAAAATTTTATAGTAGAAGTAAACCATATTAATTTGATATATTTACAATCTAAAATTTTATTCTAATCTAGAAATAAATGCAAAATAGAATCAGAATTGCACTTACGGTTTCTGTTACAGTTTTAATAATTGCCCTGATAGCATCAGCAGTATTTAACAGAGCTTTAAAGAAATCATTGCCCGAATATGAAGGGGAAGTCTATGCTCAGAATATCAAGGATAATATTGATATTTACAGAGATAGCGCTGCAATTCCATATATCGTTGCTAAGAATGATGAAGACGCTGCCTTTGGCCTTGGTTATCTGCACGCGCAGGAGAGATTATTCCAGATGGATTTGTTAAGGCGCTCTGCAGAAGGCAGATTGTCTGAAGTTTTTGGCACACGAACTTTGCCCTTTGATGAAATGTTTCTTACTGTCGGGATAAAACGATTTGCACAAGAAAGTATATCGAAACTAAATCCTGAAGCATTAAAAATACTTAAAGCATATTCGAATGGTGTTAATGAATATATTCATAGCCAAAAAGGGAAATACCCAGTTGAATTTGATGTGCTTGGCTATGAGCCATATGATTGGAAACCTGAGCATAGTTTAATGATTATTAGGATGATGGCCTGGAACTTAAATTTAAGCTGGTGGACCGATTTTGCTTTTATTAAACTGGTTAAATCTTTAGGCGAAGAAAAAGTTAAAGAGATTTATCCGGATTATCCAGAAAATGCCCCTTTTATTGTTCCTTCGTCCAATGAAGTAAAGGATATTAATACCTCTATGGCAGAAGTTGATAAAAATTTCAGGGAATTTATTGGCTCCAGTGGATCCCATATAGGAAGTAACAATTGGGTAGTGGACGGGAAAAAGTCGGTTAGCGGGAAACCTATTATTGCAAATGATCCTCATCTTGGTTTTAACATGCCCGGATTTTGGTATGCTGCAGTTATCAAAGCTCCTAATTGGGATGCTGCCGGTGTAACGTTGCCGGGTACTCCTTGCATTGCTATAGGTAAAAACAATAATATATCCTGGGTGTTCACTAATGTAATGGCTGACGATGCCGATTTTTATCAGGAAACTTTGGATGCAAAGAAGCAGAAATATTTCTGTGATAACGAATGGCATGACTTGAAAAAAATTAGGGAAGTGATAAAAGTTAAGGATTCATCAGATGTTGCTATTGAAATTAAACTGACTCACCGGGGACCTCTTATTGATGCTGTTCATCCTTTTAATATAGTATATAAGGGAGATGAAAATAAAGTAAAGTTTGTAAGTATGAGATGGACTGGTAATGACTTCAGTGATGAACTGTATTCACTTATTAGAATTAACAAAGCCCAAAACTTTGGTGAATTTAAGCAGGCCGTACAAAACTTCTCAGTCCCGGGGCAAAATTTTGTTTATGGAGATAAACAGGGCAATATCGGTTATGTGTTTGGCGCCAGATTACCTGTAAGAGATAACAGCAGCCCAACAATGATATTTGACGGTTCGAGTTCTAAAAATGATTGGAAAGGGTTTGTGCCTTTTAATGAAGTCCCGGTACTTTATAATCCGGGAGAAGACTTCATAGCAACTGCTAATAATAAAACAGTGGCTGATTTCAGATATCATATCTCAAATATATGGGAACCTTCATCCCGAATAGTGAGAATTAAGGAATTACTAAGATCAAAGGATAAGCATTCAGTAAATGATTTTATGAATTATCAGATGGACCAGTTTTCACCTTATGCAAGAGAAATTACAAAAGAAATACTGAGCGCATTTGAAGGTATCAGTATAAAAGATCCCAATCTTAAACTTACTTTGGATTTACTTGCTAAATGGGACTGTAATATTGATAAAGGCAGCCAATCGGCTGCTATTTATGAGGTTTTTCTAACTCAATTTTTCCAGAACGTTTTTCTCGATAAAATGGGGTCATCTCTATATAATGATTTTGTTACTGTTGCAAATTTGCCATACCGCAGCATTGTTAAGCTAATGGCAAATCCAAACTCAGATTGGTTTGATATCAAGAAGACACAGGTACGGGAAGATAAAAAAGCAAATATCCGGAAAAGTATGGCAGATGCACTCTCTTTTTTAGAAAACAGAATGGGAGATAATCTTACTTATTGGCAGTGGGGTAGTTTGCATAAAGGATTATTTAAACATACTTTTGCAAGTACAAGTTCTTTTGTTGATAAAAAAGTGAATATTGGCCCCTTTGAGCTGGGGGGTGACGGTACAACAATCTTTAACACCGAGTATTCATTTAATACAGAAAAAACCGGCAGTACAGCTTTTGACCATGAGCCATTTGAAGGTTATTTAGGACCCTCGATGAGGTTTGTTTATGATTTTGCAAATCCGGATGAGTTTTATCTGGTTTTAACATCCGGGCAGTCCGGTAATATATTAAGTCCGCATTATAAAGATCAATTTGAAATGTGGCTTACAGGAAAATATCTAAAAATAAATACAAATATAGAATCAATTAAACGAAACAAAGTTTTAACGATACTAAAGCAAAGTTAAAAATAATATTAGATTAAGAAAATACTATGAAAGTAATAGAGCACTTAGACAAAGCAACCGAGCCATTAATCAGTTTTGAATTGATACCTCCAAAGAGAGGGGGAGATCTAAAAAGTCTTCTTAGTGTTATTGATGATATAGCAAAGTTCAATCCTCCGTTTATCGATATTACAAGCCATTCGGCTGAAGTATATTATGAGGAAACGAATACAGGAATAAAAAAGCGGATTAAGCGGAAGAGACCGGGTACGTTGGGCATTTGCGCTCTTATCCAGCATAAATATAATATTGATACGGTACCCCACATATTAACCAAAGGGTTTACGCGCGAAGAGACAGAAGACTTTTTGATAGAACTGAGTTATTTGGGTATTGAAAATTTGCTTGCTATCCGCGGAGATGAAAATGGTTTTGATAAACCAATTCCTACAGGGAAAAGTGCAAATAAATATGCTGCAGATTTAGTGAGACAAATATCAGATATGAACAAAGGGAAATATCTGGAGGAAAACCTGCTTGATGCAATGCCTTCAAACTTTTGTGTAGGTGTGGGCGGCTATCCGGAAAAGCATTATGAAGCACCCAATCTTAAAATGGATGTCCATTTTACAAAAGAAAAGATTACAGCCGGGGCCGATTATGTGGTAACCCAAATGTTCTTTGATAATAAAGTTTATTTTGATTATGTGGATTTATGCCGTCAGGAGGGGATTACGGTTCCAATTATCCCCGGCCTTAAGATCATTACTAATAAATCTCATCTTGTTAATATTCCAAAGAATTTTTATATAAACATTCCGTCGGATTTAACGGATGAAGTGATGGCAGCAAAACCTGAGCATGTTCTTGCAATAGGTGTTGAATGGGCAGCCAGGCAAGTTGAAGAATTGCTGAATAGAAATGTTCCCAGCGTTCATTTCTATATTATGCAAAACTCAAAACCCGTTGTTAAACTGATGGAAAAATTAAATTTATTTAAATAAAATAATATGAATATACCTGATATAAAGATAAGTTTACCTAAATTAAAAAATGATCGTAAAAAATTAAAATGGGGTGTCGCTGGGTTAGGCAGATATTCTGATCTTACATTTATACCTGCACTTCTATTATGTAGGAAAAGTAGGCTTGTCTCAGTATTTAGCAGAACACCAGAAAGAGCTAAGGCAGTTGCAGAAAAATATGCAGTACCCGAAAATTTTTCTAACTATAGCGAATTTCTTAAATCAGATATCCAGGCAGTATATGTCGGAAGTGCAAATAATAAACATATAGAGGATGTTATCAAGGCGGCCGAAGCGGGTAAGCATATATTATGTGAAAAACCATTAGCTTTATCTTCTGCGGAAGCCGAAGAGATGATTCGAATTTGTGAAAAAAACAATGTACAGCTTGCTGTAAACTATACGCAAAGATTTCATCCTGTTACGGTTAAGGCGAAAGAGTTAATTGATGCCGGTTTCATCGGTAAAATTGTATCTATCAGTGCAAACTTCAATTCATATTTTCCGCCTGATAATAATTTCCGGTTTACAAAGCAAGAGTCCGGCGGCGGCGCGTTAAGAGACATCGGTACGCATATTATTGATCTGCTTAGATTTTTTGGCGGGGAAATAAACAGTATCCAGGGTGTTTGCGATAACGTTATTTTCAATTACGACGTTGATGATTATTCAGCCGGGATTGTAAATTTTAAAAACGGAGGCCACGGTGTTTTTACTGTTTCCTTTAATACAAAAAAGGCATTTAACAGAATTGAGATTTTAGGACATTCAGGAGCTATATGCATAGAGAACCTTATCTCAAACAAACATCAGCCTGCACTCCTTACTCTGATGCATGAAAATGAGGGAAAGAAAGTTTTCAAAAAAAGAGGTAACAAGTTAGTGCATTTAATTAAAGCACTGCAAGTTCCTTTCTTAAATAATACAACTCCGCCTATTACAGGTTATGATGGTTTAATAAATCTTAGATTAATGGAAGAATTGGAAAGAAGATGGACAAATCTGAAATAGTTTCAATCTGCCATAGAGTGTATGAGAAAGGATTTGTTGCAGCAACCGATGGAAATATCTCAGCCGTAAATGACAGAGGAACGATTTACATTACAAGATCTGCTGTATGTAAGGGAGAAGTTGAAGAAAAAGATATACTTGAGATAGATTTTGAAGGTCAGCTGATTTCCGGGACAGGTAAAGTTACAACGGAAAACAAACTGCATCTGTTTGTTTATGCAAACAGAAAAGAGGTTAAAGCTGTAGTGCATTGCCACCCGGTATATACTTCAGCTTTTGCGGTTGCGGGAAAACCAATTGACCATTACATATTGCCCGAGGTAATATTAAGTTTGGGGAAGATATCCCTATGTGAGTACGGTTCTCCCGGAATAGACGAACTCCCACTTTCAATAAAACCTTTTGTCGGGGAAAGCAATGCTTTTATTCTAAAAAACCATGGGGCTTTAACAATTGGCGAATCTTTAAAGCAAGCTTATTATAGGATGGAAAAGCTTGAGCATACTGCTAAGATTCAGTTGATGGCCTTATCGTTAGGTGGGGCGCAAAAAATACCAGAAGATAAAATTCAAAAGCTAATCAGTTATGCAAAAGAAGTATATGGTGTTGACATAAATAAAAATATATTTAAATAGAATTAAGAAATGACAAATAAAAAATTAAACATAGCATTATTATTAGGAGGGACTTCTCCTGAGCGTTCGGTTTCCAAAGCTTCAGCTGCTTCAATTTATCCGGTACTAAAAGATTTAGGACATAATGTTACATTAATTGATCCTGCATATGGTGCAAATCAGCCTAAGGATGAGATAGATTTTTTTAAAGAAGATGATTATACCGAATGTACAGACAGAAATTATATTGAGGCTATAAATAGCAGCCTTTTTGATAATATCGACCTTGCGTTTTTAGCTTTACACGGAAAGCATGGAGAAGATGGGACAGTACAGGCGTTGTTGGAGTTGAGAGGAATTAAATATACAGGCTCAAAAGTATTATCCAGTTCAATTTCCATGGATAAAATAATGTCAAAGATATTATTCGGGCATTATGATATACAAACCCCTAAATGGTTTTCTATAAACAATAGTTCGTTCAATATCCAAGAGGCTGAAACTCAAATTGATGAAATTGTAAAATATCCCTGTGTAATTAAACCGGCTGACCAGGGCTCAACAGTCGGCCTATCAATATGTAATGAAAGAGGGGAAATAATAGATGCATTTAACCTGGCTTTTAAGTTTGCGGACAAAGTACTTGTTGAAGAATATATAGATGGATACGAAATGACTGTGGCAGTTGTAGAAACGCAAACGTTGCCCGTTCTTGAGATTAAACCTAAGCATGCCTTATATGATTATGAATGTAAGTACACTACCGGCATGAGTAATTATATTGTACCGGCGGAAATATCAGAAGAAACCTCACTGCTCCTGCAGGAGCAGGCTTTATTAGCTTTTAATGCTTTGGGCTGTACGGGTTATGGCAGAGTTGATTTTAGGGTATCAAAAGAATATCAGCCATACTGCCTTGAAGTTAATACACTTCCCGGTATGACCTCTACGAGTTTGGTCCCTAAAATGGCAAAAGCTGCCGGGATTTCTTTTGAGGCTTTAATTGAACGGATAATTGATTTGAGCTTGTAATGAAAGGAAATGCACCAAAAAAAATACTGTACTTAGCCGGCTTAGTCATGATTATTGCAGGGATTCTTTATATCTGTTTTAATGAAAATGGTTTGCTAAAACTGTTGAAACTGAAAAGTGAAGTGACGGAGTTAAAAGAACAGATAAAAGCAAAGGAAGAGATCAATAAAAAGCTGGTAGGGGAAATTGATTCGCTAAAGAGAAATGTCCCTTCTAAAGTTGAACAGGTTGCACGCGAAAAGTATAAGATGCTGAAATCAAACGAAAAAGTTTTTGAAATTCAGGTTAAAGATAAATAATGCAAAAATTTAACTTACCTACAATTCCTTTAGCTGAGAGAATTCGCCCTAAGGTATTAGATGATATAAAAGGACAGGACAAAATCTTAGGCAAAGGAAGGCCAATCAGGCAGATGATTGAGACTGACACTCTTAGTTCTTTTATCCTTTGGGGTCCTCCGGGGACGGGGAAAACCACAATTGCAAAATTAATATCAGAGTATTCAAATGCAGATTTTCATCAAATAAATGCCGTTTCTTCAGGGGTTAGAGACATACGGGCTATATTTGAGATCGCCAAGGAAAACAACCTGGCAAATAAAAGGACGATACTTTTTATTGATGAGATCCATCGCTTTAATAAAGCACAGCAGGATGCATTACTCAATTCGGTTGAGTCTGGCTTGATTATACTAATTGGCGCAACTACAGAGAATCCATCATTTGAGGTTATTCCTGCTTTGCGCTCAAGAGTAAGGATATTTGTTCTTAATGATTTAGGGAAAGAGGATTTAACTGCAATTCTGGAGTATGCTCTAAAGAATGATGAATTGCTTTCCCGGTTAAGTATAAAAGAAATTGATTATGACTTTTTAATATACTTATCAGGGGGGGATGCACGTTCTTTACTAAATATATTTGAGGCAAGCGTTATTCAGGAACTTGGTAATGAAGAGATAAAAATAACAAAAGAAGTTCTTGAGAATGCTGTTCAAAAGAAAAATATTATTTATGATAAAGCTGGTGAAGAGCATTACAACATAATATCTGCATTTATAAAAAGCATAAGAGGGAGTGACCCCGATGCGGCTTTATATTGGATGGCGAGAATGCTGGATGGCGGGGAGGATCCATTATTTATTGCAAGAAGGATGATTGTGCTTGCCGCTGAAGATATAGGTAATGCCTCGGTAAACGGTTTAGTACTTGCAGAAGCTGCATTTTCTGCTGTTGATAAAATAGGGATGCCCGAAGCCAGGATAGTCTTGGCTCAGTGTGCAACTTATTTGGCTTCATGTCCTAAAAGTAATGCTGCTTATATGGGTATAGAAAAAGCCTTTCAGGATGTAAGGAATAACGAACTCTATCCGGTACCCCTTCATTTAAGAAATGCACCTACAAAATTAATGAAAGACCTGAGTTATGGCAAAGAGTATAAATATGCACACGAATTTCAAAATCATTTTGTAGAAGAAAATTATTTTCCTGTTGAGATGAAAGGAAAACAATATTATTTTCCAACAGAAAACGGGCAGGAAAAGAATCTGAAAGATAGATTAAAATTCCTATGGAAGAAGTTGAAAAAGTACGAGTGATGTAAGCTAAAAGCAGGGGCAAAAGCTTTGGTCCAGCCGTACTATTTTATTGAATGTATTTACGAAGCCAGTGTTTTTATTTTAGTCTGTTTAATCCCTTCCTTAATTGGAATGTTTCTGAGCTGGGCTTTTGTCAGTTTATTCTCAAGAAGCCATTTGTATAATTTTTTTATTCCATTTTGTACAGTAATTGAAGGACTCCAATTAAGCATTTTTTTAATTTTCGCAGTATCGGAGATGTAATATCTCTGGTCGCCGGTGCGCCAGTCGTCAAAAAGAATTTTTGGTTTTAATCCGCTTATTGAAAAAATTGTGTCCATAAGTTCCAATAAACTAATTGAATTGTTTATTCCGCCGCCGATATTAAAAATATGTCCGGCAGTTTTTTTTATGTTTTTCCTTACTAAATCCAAGGCTTCAACCAAATCATCAATATATAAAACATCTCTGACCTGTCTGCCATCTCCAAAAATTGTAAATCCGTTAAGGTTTATTGTCTGGAGCAGAAAGTGAGTTAGCCATCCTTGCTCCTCACTGCCATGCTGATGAGGTCCATATATGCTTCCTAATCTAAGCACAACTGAGGGGATGTTGAAACTGGAAAAATAATCAAGCACATATTGATCGGCTGAGCCTTTTGAACACCCGTAAGGAGTATTGAATCTTACAGGCATACTTTCGTTAAATCCATGATTATAAATTGAAGGTTCTTTTAATGAATAGCGAGTGTGGTTTTCAGTAAGTTCAATGTTGTGTAAGCTCCCGTAAACTTTTCCTGAAGAAGTGAAAACAAACGAAGAAATAGGTGTGCTGTTTTTGACCGCTTCCAATAAATGCAACGTTCCTTTTACATTAGTTTCAAAATCCTCAAGAGGATTTACTAAACTTGCAGAAAGAGAAACTTGGGCCGCGAAGTGGTAAATTGACTCACAGTTCTTAACTGCTTTATAAACAGAATCATATTGCTTAATGCTGCCAAGCTGGATTTGAACTCTTTCTTTATACTTTTCACATAGCCAGTTAAGATTTTGCTCAACGCCATTTCTGGAAAGGTCATCAAAAATTCTAACGGTAAAATTATTGGAGAGCAGTTTATCTGCTAAATTGATTCCTATAAAACCGGCACCGCCTGTAATTAAGATGGGTTTGTTTGTGTTCTTGTTGGTCATATTTTTTATGAAATAATCTTGTAATATTTATCTTGTTAAAGTATCTTAAAATTTTTAGTGTAAAAATTGGGATAAAACAGGTAAAGTGTTGTGATATTAAACAGTTATCCGAGCATAAATTATAAAAATTGATAAAAAATACATAAAAATAACTTGTGTGTTGTTGAATAATTATATTATATTAGTAATGATGGAAATAAAAATCCTTGAAAACGACTTAAATCGTGGTTCAAAAGACACTTAAAATTACAGAAAGTATTATCCATCACGAGTTCTGAAAAATTGATTGAAGATATTAGGCGGAGTAAGTGTGATGCAGATTGAGACCATTAAATTGACTAATTACTTACCGCATTGTATCTTGCAATCAGGAGTATTATAAAATTGCGCATCCTTATATGTAAGTAAGGATTTTTATAATTTGATATAAAATAGGTAAACTTATGATGAAAAATTTACTATTTGCGATAGTATTACTGCTGATTACCGGTTCCTTTGTCTATGGTCAAACACAAGTTTATTACTTGGGAACAGGTACAAGTTCTGACCAGCAGGGCACTTCTTGTGCATCCTGCCATACCACCGGTAATATTGGCCAGCCAATTTATGATGAATGGAAAAATACTAAACACGCTGTTGCTTTTGATTCACTGGCCTCCATTAGCTATTTTGGTTATGATTGTCTTCCTTGTCACAACACCGGATGGGAAGCCGGAACTCCAAATTATGGGGCCGATGAATATGTTGTTAAAGATACATCTCACCATCCGAATTATATAATTACAAATACTACTAATTTTAACAGAGTTAAAAATGTAGGCTGCGAAGCTTGCCATGGTGCCGCAGGAACTTCGGACAGGCAAATCGGTTCAAACCATTGGGTGGATTATCAGCCCAGCTTATCAGCTACTGTATGCGCTAAATGCCATCAAGGTGAGCATAATCCTTATTATGAAGAATGGTTACAGTCTGCACATTCAAGAAGTACTCAAACCGGCTTTATAATTAATAATAAAGCATGCGTCAGGTGCCATGTTGCCCAGAATTTTATTATGTATTCTGAAAATCCGGCAGCGTACAGAGATACAATTTTGGCTACCGGTTCAGACATTGTTCCTCTATCATGTGTAGCATGCCATAATCCTCACAGCAAAACTAATACTGCCCAATTAAGATTTCCATTACTTAGCTCAAGAACTATATGCGATGAATGTCATACCGGCGAAATTGATTCTGTTGATGTTAACCAGGCACCTCATCATTCTACTTCAGAATTATTAAGCGGTTCACCTTTGTTTGGATTTAGATATCCTGGACAAACTTATATAAATTCAGCGCACACTTATGCAGCTCAGCATAGATGTGTTGACTGCCATGTACATTCAAATCCTGCAAGTGCAGGAGTACTGGCAAGTACGGGTCACACATTTGAGCCCAGAGTTGAGGCTTGCAGAACCTGCCATGCAGATTATTATACCGCTGTGGATACTTCAAATCATGATAAGAGATTTGATTATAGAGGTGTTCAGACAACAATTGACAGCTTAATGACAAAACTTGAGTATAAATTAACTCACTCAACTCATCAGGATTCTCTAACGCTTGCATTTAAAGAAGCAAATTATAATTTGCTCTCTGCACAAGGCGAGGGTTCGCATGGTATCCATAATACCCGTTTGGTTAAAAAACTATTAATGGATGCAATTGCCGGTTACAACCCAACAGGTGTAGAGAGAGAAGAAGGAGTTCCTACCGCTTATTCAATAAGCCAGAATTATCCTAATCCATTTAACCCGACTACAACTATAAGATTTTCTGTCCCAACTCAGGGTAACGTGCGGATTATTGTTTATGATGCATTGGGTAAAGAAGTAGTTGTATTGGTTAATAGCAGCTATCACCAGGGTAATTATAGTGTAGAGTGGAACGCAGGAAAGTATTCTTCAGGTATTTACTTCTACCGTATAGAAGCAGGCAGTTTCAATATGGTTAAGAAGATGATATTGATGAAATAGTTAAGTGTAGGGAGTTTGTTCCTAAAGGCTATTTCTGTCGATTTTTAGTGCCGGTGGTGAAGTTTCCTCAAAATAAAAGGAAAAATCCGCTAGCCGGCAATGTTTCCTGCAAAGTATCAATAATTGATGCTGACAAGAAATGGCCTATAGGACAAATTCTCTTATTTTCGCAACAAAAACATAAGAGGTTAAACTATGCAAAAGTATCCAACTTTAGCAGTTCTGTTTTTACTTCCATTAATGCTTTATTCAGGCAATGTATTATCTAATAAACAAAACATTACCTTATCCGATGATGTTAAACATGCGTATGTAGGAGTTGAAACTTGTGGTATGTGCCATAAAAGTGCACAGCAGGGTGAACAATTAAATATTTGGAAAAAATCTGCTCACGCGCTTGCATATTTGGCATTGCAGACCCCAAAGGCAGACAGCATTGCATTGACTAAAGGCTTTACTACAAAAGCCGCAGAAACAGAGGCCTGCCTGAAATGCCACGTCTCAGGATATAATATTGATAAAGAACTTGTAAAAGCGAAATTCAAAATGGAGGACGGAGTGCAGTGCGAGACCTGCCACGGAGCCGGCAATGATTACAAATCCCCTTCAATTATGAAAGATAAGGAAAAGGCTGTTGCAAACGGCTTAATTGTTCCTGCTGACAGGGAAGCTTTTTGCAAAGGATGCCATAACACAGAAAGTCCGACTTTTATTAGTTTTAATTATGCTGATCAATGGGCAAAAATTAAACATTATAAACCGGGAAATGAAAAATAAAATTTATAAATAAATTATAATTATGAAGAAATTTTTACTAATTGCAGGAATCATTTTTAGCTTTAGCATATTACAGTTCCCACAGAATATTAACGGAAGGTTCTCTTCTTCGGTATATATGTTTAAGCAGTTTGATGCTGTTAATTCATCTGATAATTTCGTGCGTGCATATGAGATGCTTAATTTAAATGTAAATTACAGTCAATTCTCTTTACGTACAAGCATGAATCTGGAATCCGATCTCTCCAAAAAAATTGATAATTCACCTCTTGTAAGATTTTACAACTTTTATTTGGAGGGGAGAGATCTATTCAAAGTTGCCAATGTAAAATTAGGCAGACAACCGGTTTTTAACA
>JAUZPC010000420.1 GCA_030706105.1 Bacteroidota bacterium
CAGCAAATATAATTTTGAGAATATAATTTACCAGAGCAAATCAATTGAAGAGGCATTAAATATTGCAGTTCGTGTTGCAAAAAGCAACGCTCCTGTTCTTTTGCGGGGAGAAAGCGGAACAGGCAAAGAATTATTTGCAAAGGCAATTCACTTTTCAAGCGATAGAAAAGATGAGCCTTTTGTAACAGTCAATTGCGCTGCTTTTCCGGAAACTTTACTGGAAAGTGAAATGTTCGGTTATGAAAAAGGTTCATTTACAGGAGCAGACCAAAAAAGGATTGGGCGGTTTGAAGAAGCAAAGAATGGAACTATTTTTATAGATGAAATTGGGGATATCCCGTTAACGATGCAGGTAAAATTACTAAGAGTACTGCAGAGCGGTGAATTTTCGCGTCTGGGCTCTAACCAATTAATTAAAACGAATACCCGAATTATTACGGCAACTAACAGAAATCTTGAAGACTTGATTAAAAATAATCTCTTCCGTGAAGATTTTTATTACAGGATAAATGTTGTATCAATTCATATCCCTACCCTTAGGGAAAGGAAAGAGGACATCTCGCTTCTTGCAGATTATTTTATGAAGAAATTCGGAAGCCCGGAAAAAAGTTTTTCTAAAGAAGCCTATGACATGTTAATTAAATATAATTATCCCGGAAATATCAGGGAGTTGGAAAACATCATTCAAAGAGCTTGTGTGCTTTCAAGGGGGGAGATAATTACTTCAAATGATTTACCTATGCAGATGAGGCAGTTGTCTAATGAAATAGAGAATGACAGATTTCTACCGGAGATTTCCGATCTTAACCTCCAGCTTTCGCAATTGGAAAAGGAAATAATTGTTAAAGCACTAAAAGAGACTAATGGAAATCAATCTAAAGCAGCCAAGCTGCTTAATATATCAGAAAGAAATTTAAGATATAAACTTGGTAAATATGATATGTAACTCGACATTTTTTGCCGTTTCCATTCGTAAAAATTGTCGAGCATATGATATTTTTCATTTCCACTGCCGGTAGAATTTCAGTACCCGGTAATACATGCGGCTTCTTTTTTCTTTATTTTTTTAGAATCTTAATATTGTATGAGAGTATCTTATTTGAAAATATAATGTTAGCGGATGCCATGAATACATATTACAAAATTGAAATGAAATTTGATTCTGAAAAGACATACTGAAAAGATTAGTAAATATTAATTTATAAGTTATAAATGCTGGCATATTAATTGAGTTTTAAGATGGAGATTTATGCATCCGGCTGCCGCCGGAATATTTGGACAAAGCTGCCATGATAAAATTGATATATTTTGGCATGGAAAAGAAGCATTTTCACAATGATATTTGATTATGAAATTTTTTAAGATAATAATAATAATTTTCTTTTTGTTTTCTTTAACTACTTTTGCTCAGCAAGAGAAAGAAGGACAAAAAAAGGAGCAGGCTTCCAAAACAAAAGACAAGCCTGCAAAGGAAAATTTGCAAAATCAGAAAAAGAAAAAATTCATTGATTTAAACGGTGACGGCATAAACGATAATACCCAAAGCAAAAAGATGACCCCTCAAAAAGGCGGGCATGATAAATTTATAGATAAAGACGGAGATGGTTTAAACGACAACCGGGTCCAAGGCATGGGCTGGGATAATAAGGGCAAGCATAAACCATTTGGAAAACACGGCCGATGAGAAAACAAATACTTCTTTTCCTTTCCATTTTTATTATTTTTTCAAGTTTTCAGTTAAGGGGGCAGCTTTCAGGTGACATCGTATATACTTATTTTTATGACGATAATCCTCTAAGATCGGCATCAGCTGAAAAAGAATTCGTAAATTCACTTAAATCAGATTTAAATTATAGGCTTTTTAACAGAGAGTTATATTTATCATATTCAGGTAATTATAATATATTCCAAACTACCAGCGACCGCAACTACCAATTTCATTCTTTAGGGATGAACAGCAGTTTTAAAGTCGGTGAAGTGGAAGAAGAGAATCTTTTTACCGGTTTAAGTTACAATTTAAAAAAAGGTGTGTCTGATTATAAGACGTATGATTTTAATCAGTTTACAGCATTTGCCAACGGAAGATTTTCCGTAGGTGACGCTATGTTTATTCAGCCGGGCTATACCATAAGTTATAAAAAATTTCCATCCTTAAGCGACCTTACACATTTTGAAAATCTTTTATCATCTCAATTCTCGATGTTTTTTGAAACAGGTACGGGCATTTTTGTTGAAGGTGCTTTGGGCAATAAATACTATTCATATACAGAAGAAACAACTACTCCTTTATTTGACAACATCCGACACGGAAGAGATCCCTGGAATAATCCGCCATCGGCATTTATAACAACAAAATCTCAAAAAGCATTTAATGTAGTACAGTTTAGAGCCATGTTAAAAATATCTCAGTCGATTTTTGAAAATACCGGAGTTAACGGTTATTATTTAAGCAGGCTGCTGTTAACCAGCGGGAAAAATATGTTTCAATCATCTGAATTTATATACTCAGGTGATGATGAACTATGGGATGATCCTTATGGGTTTTCCAGCAATGAATACGGAGCAGGACTTACGCAGAAATTACCTTTTGATATAACATTAAAACTTAATGTGCAATATTCCAACAGGCATTACACTAATAACATTTCAGACACTCTTAATATCACACAAAGGATTGACGGACGATTTGAATTGTGGGGCGGTATTTCCAAGACTATTAACGAACTTCCCCTGTTTAGCTCAATGGATTTAACCTTGGAGTATATGTTTATAAATAACACATCCAATGTAAAGGATTTTGGTTATAAGAATAACATGGCCATGTTTGGACTTCAATTTAGTTTTTAATCAGAAATTTACGAGGGCTTGCAGCAGACCGGTGAAAAGATAATTAAATCTTTAGGACGGGAAAAAACAATTCACATTACATACATGCCGCCACTATGTGGCTCCGACATCTTAATTAGTCTATCTCTATTAACATTTCGTCCTTACAGGACTCAGAAAATAATTCCATCTTTAATGAATAATATTTTGCACGATATTTAGAGACTGC
>JAUZPC010000421.1 GCA_030706105.1 Bacteroidota bacterium
GAATTAGAAGCTGCCGGTTTAGACTTCGATAAAGCTATCCAAATAAACCCTTGTTGTTCGGATTATTATTTTGACCGTGCCGATATTGAGTGTCATCTTCAGAACTATGCTGCTGCCATAGATAATTATAATAACGCAATTCGATTAAATCCAAATAGGTATCTTGCCTATGTGAATAGAGCATTAGCTAAAATTGCCTTGGGGGATTATTCTTCTGCCCTTGAGGACTTTGATATACTAATTGACGAAAAAAACATAATTACTGTCGAGGTTTATTTTTTCCACGGATATGCTAAATATTTCTTAAAGGAATATGCTGATGCAATAGAAGATTTAGACTTCGTCATACAAAGACGGCCTGATTTTGCATTTCCTTATATCAAGAATCCTCACTCGGAAAATGTATCAGAGAAATGTTCTTCTGCCCTAACCAATTCAGGCGAAGCCGGTGAGACTGTTTGGTATAAAGGGGTTGCTTTTTATATACGTGGACTTTGTAAACAAATGTTGAATGACATTTCAGCTGCCTGTGAAGACTGGCGTAAAGCTGAAAGCCTGGGCAGTAAAGAGGCGGCCGAATTACTTATCAAATATTGCAAATAAAAATTTAGATTTTTAATTTCAGGCAAGTATAAAAAAACGGCGGTAAAGTTACCGCCGTTGTGTGTTAAAACATTATTATTTTTTAAGAGCTATTGCCTTCCGGACAAACCCGTCTGCCTGCTCCAAAAGCATTTTGGCTTCTTCAGCCGTAACATTTGCCTTAATCATTACAAGGGCTGTTTTAACGTGCCCTTCAGCCTTTTTAAGGTAATCAGCCGCCTCTTCATATGAAACACCGGTAATGGTCATTACTATTCTTTTGGATCTTTCAACCAGCTTTTTATTCGTCATTTGCAGGTCAATCATCATATTTTCATAGACTTTGCCAAGACGGATAAAAGTAGTGGTGGTTAGCATATTAAGGACAAGTTTCTGTGCCGTACCGCTTTTCATTCTGGTGGAACCCATAACTACTTCAGGCCCGACAAACGGACAGATTGCAACATCAACTTCACTTATATTAAAATTCTCTCTCGGGTTGCAGGTAATATAAAGAGTTGCTGCACCTATCTCTTTTGCGCGCTTTACAGCACCAATAACATAAGGCGTCCTTCTGCTTGCGGCAATTCCGCAAACAACATCTTTTGCAGTAACTTTGGCCTTATCAACATCCACGGCACCGTTTTCTTCGTAGTCTTCTGCACCTTCCTGGGCTTTAAACATTGCCTGCATTCCGCCGGCAATAAAACCTTCAATTAATCCATAGGGGGCACCAAAAGTAGGGGGACATTCGGAAGCGTCAACCACACCTAATCTTCCGCTTGTACCGGCGCCAAAATATAATAACCTGCCGCCGTTTTTAATTGCTTTTACAATAATTTCCACTGCCTGTTCAATATACGGAAGTTCCTTTTCAACGGCTAATGGGACTAATTTATCTTCATCATTAATAATTTTAAGAATATCGCCTGTTCCAAGGTTATCAATTTCCATGGATTTAGGATTTCTTTGTTCGGTAGTCAGATTGCTGATTTCCTTAAACAGGGCTTTTGCTTCAGTATTACTCACTTGTTCAACTCCAGTAAAACTAATTTCTTACCTTTTTGGTTTCTGATATTGCCGGGCTTATACGCCAATTCAAAAATTGTATGTTTTTTAATATAAGGTTTATATTTAAGAACAGCCTTTTGAAATTCATCTTCCAAATCGCCTCCTTTAATGGCAGCCAAATAAGCTTTCTCTTTAATCAAAGGGAGAGAATAACTTATCAGGAGGAGCAAAGGCACTGTTGCCCTGCTTAGAATAAGGTCAAATGAATTACGGTATAAATTTATAAATTCCGGAGCTTCCACTCTTGAATTTACGGCAGTTACATTTCCAAGTTTTAATTTTTCAATAAACTCTTTAACAGAATCAATTTTTTTTCCGGTCGAGTCCGCCAAGACACCTTTAAGATGCGGCTTGACTATAGCGACAGGTAATCCCGGAAAACCGCCGCCTGTTCCAATATCCAAAAACCTGCTGCATTTATCAGGCAAAAATTTACTTATAAATGCGGTAATAAAAATATGATTTTCTATCAGACTTTCTGTGTCTTTTCTGGATACTAAATTAACAACCTTATTTTTTTCGGAAATTAATTCTGCCAAAAAAGCCAGTCTTTCAATTTGTGTTTCTTCAGGAACAAAATTATTATCCCAAAACAAGGAGTACAATTCTTTGTAATAATGTTCTTGAACACGAACCATAAAAAACCTTTTAATTAACTCTTTAAATATACCAATAAAATTGAAATATCAGAAGGGGAAACTCCGGAAATTCTGGAAGCCTGCCCCAATGTTCTTGGTTTAATTTTATTTAACTTTTCCCTTCCCTCCATAGACAAAGCCTTTAACGTTAAATAGTTTAATGTTAAAGGAATTTGAAGGGACTCATATTTTTCCAATTTCTCTACAGTTTCATATTCCCGTTTAATATATCCTTCGTATTTAAGCTCAATTTCAACCTGAGACATGGCAATAGGATCGGCAGTAAGCTTTGTTATTTCTTCCGAATCCTTTTCTTTAATAAGAGGAATAAGGTCAGACAGATTCATTTCGGGACGCTTGCACAATTTTGCAATAGTGTCGGCGGCATCAATTCCGCTGCCGCCCTTTTCATTCAACAAACTGTTTATATCGCGCGCATGGATTTTTATTTTATTAAAAAGAGAAACTGAATCGCTGACTAATTTCTGCCGTTCAACTATACTACTGTAATGATCGCCGGAAATCAACCCCAGACCGAAAGCAATCTTGCCCAGACGGGCATCTGCATTATCCTGTCTTAAAAGCAGCCGGTGTTCAGCTCTTGACGTAAACATCCTGTAAGGTTCATCTGTCGATTTAATAACCAGATCATCCACAAGCACACCAATATAAGCTTCACTTCTTTTAAGAACCAGCTCAGGTCTTCCCGTCACTTTGCATCCTGCGTTTATACCTGCAATAAGTCCTTGAGCTGCGGCCTCC
>JAUZPC010000422.1 GCA_030706105.1 Bacteroidota bacterium
CCACTAAATGAAAAATTATATGGTTCTTTTAAAACAGCTACCGGAAAAGGAATTGAAGCAGAACCGGTTTGAGATAGCTTTTGTATTTTAGGACCACCCGGATAAGCTAAGCCCATCATTTTGGCAACTTTATCATAAGCTTCCCCCGCCGCATCATCAATAGTTGTACCTAATTTGATAATCCTGGTAAAACTTTTTACTAACAATAATAAAGTGTGCCCTCCTGAAACTACCAAAGCAAGGAATGGGAATTCCGGTTTTTCATCCATCAAAAAACCCGAGAATAAATGCCCCTCAACATGGTTTACAGGGACAAATGGTTTATTTAAAGAATATGCCAAACCTTTTGCAAAAATAAGGCCGACCAACAATGCTCCAATCAATCCCGGCCCCGCAGTTGCGGCAATTACATCAATATCAGTCAGTTTGATATTTGCTTTTACTAAAGCATCTTTAAGTAAAGGAGTAATTATTTGGAGGTGCGCCCTGCTGGAAAGTTCCGGCACCACACCTCCATACTTTTTATGAAAATCTTGGGAGGATATTAAATTCGCCTTTAAAACATCGTCACTTAAAATTGCAATACTTGTCTCGTCACATGAGCTCTCAATACCTAATACATTCATTAATTAAAATCCAAAAAGTGCTTTAAAAATATGTCCTGCCATTTGAGGGTTTTCTTTCAACCTTCTTATAGAATAAGGGTACCAATCAATTCCGTATGGTACATAAATCCTGATTTTATATCCCTCTTTATTTATTTTATTTCTTAGATCAGCTCTAACACCCAATAACATCTGAAATTCGAATTTATCTCTTGGAATATTCAGTTTTTCGATAAGTTCTTTTGCTTTATTTATAAGATACTCATCGTGAGTAGCAATGCCTACATAATTACCGTTTTTAAGCATAAGTTCAAGAATTTTCATATAATTATCTCTAATTTGCTGCTTGCCTTTATAAGCTATGGCAGGAGATTCATTATAAATACCCTTACACAAACGATAATTAGTACCAGCTTTATTTAACAGAACAACATCATCATATGTTCTTTTTAAGCATGCCTGAACAACTACGCCAACATTTGAGTACTCTTTTTTAAGTTCAGCAAGCAGTTCAAAAGTTAGATCAGTCGTTGTTGCATCTTCCATATCGATGCGGACAAAATTATTATACCCGGCTGCCCTGGCAACAAGGTCTTTGATAGTATTAACGCCATACTGTCTGTCAAGCAGAATTCCCATTTGAGATGGTTTGACTGAAATATTTGCGTTAAGTTTATTGTCATTAATACCGTCCAAAACATCAAGAAATTGTTTTTTAGCCTCTTCAACTTCTGATTTATTTGTGACCGACTCTCCTAATACATCCATTGTAGCAAGAATATTCTTGCTGTTAAATTCTTTCACTACATCAATGGCTTCGTCTAAATAATCTCCTGCAATATACTTTTTTGAGAAGAAACCGACAATCGGTTTAGGCATAGCCTGAACTGTAGATACTATAAGGTTATTAAAGAACGACACGTTAGACTCCGTAAAAATTTGTTATTCAAAATTAGAACGTCTTATGTTAAGAATCAACAAGTATTTTCGGTAAGTATAAAATAATTATTTTTGCAGGAAATGCCAATATATTTCAATTTAGGTCTTTATTTCTTTTATCAAGATATTTGAATGTTGAAAGTTATAAGATAAAAGAGTTATTTTATATAATAAAGAGTATTATATAAATTTAGATCTTATATATTATTCAATTGGGAGGGCAATTGTTATAAAGGTACCCTTTTCTTTGGCGGAAGATATATTAAACTCGCCATCCAGCAGTTTTATCAGCTTATATGCAATAGTTAAGCCAAGGCCGGCACCTTCATATCTTCTGGTGTAGCCTTCTTCTTCCTGAGTAAAAGGCTGTAATAGTCTGGTTATTTGTTGCTGGTCAATACCGGTACCGGTATCTGCAATACAAACGATATATTTGTTCATCTCAACTTTGGCAGTAATTTTAACACTTCCGGCATCTGTATATTTTATAGCATTATCAACTATAGGAGTAATTGCCTTGTCAAGCAAGTCAGGATCAATAATCATATTAAAAATTTCAGGCTCAAGTTCATATGTGAACTGTAATTTCTTTGCCTGTGCTTCTTTGTGCTTTCTATCGTAAATATTTTTAATAATTTGAGAACAATTAACTAATTCCTTTTCAATTACAACTTCACCAGACTCAATTTGAGAGACCTCAACTATGTTTGTAAAAAGATTTAATATTCTTTTTAAGACATCCTTAACAAGAAGAGTTAGTTCCTTAATTGTTTCATAATCACCAGTTACTGAGCAGTCCTCAATAATTTCAGAATATCCCATAATTGCATTAAACGGAGTTCTAATTTCGTGCGACATATTTTCCAGGAAAGAAGTTTTCAGTGTGTTTAGAAATGCTTCTTTGCGATATGCACTTTCCAATTGATACTCAAATTTCTTTTGGGCTGTTATATCATTAAAAGTAATTATATAAAGTCTTTCGTTCATTTCGTAATCATCTATATAACTATATTTTAACTTATATATGCAATTAACGCCTCCGGTCATTTCCAAAGATATATCTTTAGAAGCATGAACGCCCAAAGTTAAAAAATTCTTAATAGTATCACATATCTCAGGATTAAAGACATGGCTAATTTCTTTAAGAATAATATCTTCTTTTTTAACGACAAAAGCTTTACAAAAATTATCGTTGGTATTGTCAAATACCAAACTACCATTCTTTGCCCTTAAAATTATCAATAAATCAGAAATATTATTAATAATAGATTTTAATCTATTCTCAGAACCCTGAATTAATTGATTTTTTATAACATAATCAGTTATATCATTAGCATTTACAATAAAACTTGGGGAAGCATCATAGTCACTGGTAACAGGAATAACAGAAAGTTCTTTGTATCTGATAACGTTATCTTTTTTAAGCTGTATAATTTTAGTGAATTTCTCACTGTTCTTAATAGCGGAGTTTAATGTAATTATATCTTCGCCAGTCAAATAATCGATTA
>JAUZPC010000423.1 GCA_030706105.1 Bacteroidota bacterium
CAGGTGGATTCATTAGCGGCTGAATTAAAGCCGCATCTTACAAAAGAGCAAATGGATAGATTTATGGCAGATGTTACTAAAATGAGAAGGAATCCGCCGCCGGGACCTATGAGAAAAGACGGCTCAAATGAGCCGATGAGGAACGGTCCGCCGCCTGAATATGATGAGCACCGCCCGCCGCCGCCGAATAATTAGATATTAAAAGCAGCTATTGAATTTTTAATAGCTGCTTTTTTTTTGAAAATTCTATTTTTTTCCACCAAAACAGCTGCTATTGGATAGGTGCTCGGAGGTCTCATGCGTGGCCCACATAATATATGCTACTACTGCTAAAGCTGTAAGAAGCAAACATCCTCCTACTATTGAACGGGTATTTACTCTGCTTACATTAAAATATAAAACACTATCTGCAGGAATTGCAATTCTGGAATAAGAAGAATCAAGCCCAACAACCGCACTGGTAGATTTGATCATTTTTATTTTGTCAGCTTTTAACAGGTTAAAATCTTTGGTAACTATTTCATAAATATTGATTTCATTGTCAAGTACAATGTTCTCAATCTCAACTTTGCTGCCGGGGTACTTTCTTACTTCGGAGATCAATGAAAGCGGGACAGTTCTCTCTTTTCCGAAGTACTGATATTTTATAAGACTCTTTTTGTCATCATAAACATTTGTTAAATTTATTTTAATAAGCTTGCCGGTAGTCAGTACTACTTCACTAACTTTTTCATTATTAATTAATTCAGCTTTATCAATCGTTTCAGGACCGGTTTGCCTAATTTCATTTATGTAATCTAACGGAAATTGAGTCTTTGCTGTATCATGTGTCACCTCAACGGAGTATGGCTGTTTTTTAATTAGTTTTCCCTGATACACATCAACTGTATTACCTGACTTAAGCACAACCTGCTCAACATCATCTTCTTCGGTCACTGCATCATATGCTACTTTTTTTGTTGTATAACAGCCGGTTAAATATAGAAGAAACGAATAAAGAGTTATATAACAAACTATTTTCTTAAACATATATACCTCACAATAAATACAATACCAACTAATGACTGCATAAACTTTTCATTCCAAATTTTGTTAAAAGCGCAGCTAAAGTTGTCATAGATTTGTAAAAATATTGCTAAGATTTGCAGCAGGGGTTTATAAATTCTGCGGTTTGTGATATACAACGTTAATATAATTATTTAGTTTAGCTTAACCGGGGATAAATAATTAAAAGCATTACTGCCTAAAACTCACACTTTTTGTTTCATAGAATAAAGACCTACACCGGTCTCCATTCTATAATAGAGTTAAATACCTGCTTATTATTATTTATGTTTATTGCATCAACATTATGTAAGGAGCTGTTCTCGTTGCCGGGATAATTACTCCTTATCACAATTTCATCACCTGCTGATATTTCACTGTTAAAGGAGATTTCAAATGTTTTTATATTATTTTTCTCAAAAAAAGTATGTGGATATGCATCCAAAATAAAATTTATATACGTGGCATTATTTACGTGCTTATTAAAATCCACATCGGAAAATCTTATGGCCCTATTATAAACATTTTTCATATCCATTCCTGCGGGCATCTTACGCGGCAGTTCTGTTAAGGCATCTTCTTTGTTTTGGGATTCAGCGGGTATGTCCAAATAAGCGGGAGGTAATATTTTTCTATTATCAAGCTGAACTATCAGCCAGGCAGTAGTAACTTTACAGAAAGCATTATTAGAATTATCAAAGAATAACAAATCCCTCATTGCAAACAATCTATTATAACCCTTATGCCAGGTTTTAATTTTTATTTCATCTTCATATTTGGGGTAGTTTAAAATTTTAACCTTAACCCAGGAAAGAGCCCAAAACAGGTTATTGTCTCTCAGATGATGAAAACCGACATTAATATTCTCGGCAGCGGCCGCCGAAATATCAGTAAGATAACTAAAAACGGAGCTAAGTTTAAACCTATTGTAAGTATCAACATCCAGTGCCCTTACTTTAACTTTTTCTTCCCAAATGTTTTGCATATTAATACTATATGGTTTTGGTGTTAAGATAATTCATAAAATAATAATTCAAAATATAGTAAAAAGACAAACGATCTAAAAAGTCAATTTTTGCCAGATTATCTTAAAATTTATGGCACTCTGGTTCTACGTATGAATGCAACTTATAAATTTATATTTTGGTAATTGGTAAGATTCCTTTTATTTTGCCTAATGTTATTCATTAAAATTTTTTCAAATGTTATTACAAAACTTAGGTTCATCCAGCTCAGGCAACTGCACTTTAATTAAAGAAAACAACCATGCAATACTTGTAGATTGCGGCTTTTCTCAGGCATATACTTTACAAGAGCTTAAAAAGCTTAATCTGAATTTTTCACTGCTGAATGGTGTATTAATTACCCACACCCACACAGACCATATTAACAAATGGGCACTAAAAGCTTTTGTTGACAACAGAGTACCGATTTTCTGCCATAAACGTGTAGCTGACATAATAATAAAAAAGCATGACTTTATTAAGGAAAGCGGAAGAACCAATATAATAAGTACTTTTGAAGACAATATTTTTAAAATAGGTCCGCTTTCAGTTCAGGCATTTACGGTGCCTCACGATTCTGAAGGGGGCTGTGTAGGTTATAATATCTATGCAGTAAATAACGGGGGAACAAAAAAAATTACAATATCAACTGACTTGGGTTATACTGAAGACGGGCTTTCTGATAAATTTAAAGATTCTGATGCAATTGTAATAGAATCAAATCACGATGATGGTATGTTGGAGAGTTCAAACCGTCCATATTTTTTAATACAACGCATAAAAGAAATCGGGCATTTGTCCAATAATCAATGTTCAAAATTTATGCTGGATGTGTTAATAAAATCAGAGAAGAAACCCAGTCACATTATGCTTGCACATATAAGCCAGCAATGTAATACAAATGGTCTTGCCGTTAAAAGCATGCGGAAAAGTCTGGACGATAATAAGTATAATGACATTGAAATTGTTGAAACATTTAAGGATAAATCCAGCAAA
>JAUZPC010000424.1 GCA_030706105.1 Bacteroidota bacterium
CTTTAAAACCGTTGCCGGGTTGTACTTTATCAACGCTTAAAACGGGTTTGAAGTTAACGTGCTGCTGCTCAGCAGGCTGAGCAAACAGAGTAAGACTAAAGCATAAAACAAAACATAAAAAGAGCTTTTTCACTGATTTAACCTTTCTAATTATTTATGGTTAGTAAAATAGCAAATACAACTAACAAATTTTTCGCTTCACTCGAAATTACAGAACAATCTCAATTATTTACGCCACCCCTGCACAATTGGATATCTTCTGCCATAGCCGAAGGCTTTGGAAGAAACTCTAAGTACGGGTGCAGATTGTTTTCTTTTAAACTCATTTATATCAACCAAGCGCAATACTCTATTTACTAATGGGGCATCGCCAATTACTTTTGATATTTCATTATACTCTTTATTCTGCTCAAGATACATTTTGAGTATTCTATCCAGCAGGTCATATGGGGGAAGAGAATCCTGATCAGTCTGGTTTGGCCTCAGTTCTGCAGAAGGAGCTTTGTCGATAATTTCCTGAGGAATTATTTTCTCTTCCTTATTTATAAAACCTGCCAGCCGGTAAATATCCGACTTATAAACATCTGCAATTACAGCAAGACCGCCGCACATATCACCATACATGGTTGAATATCCGGTTGCCATTTCTGATTTATTGCCTGTTGAGAGCAGCAGATATTTATGTTTGTTGGATAATGCCATCAGGTATATGCCTCTTATCCGTGCCTGCAAGTTTTCTTCCGTAATGTCTTCAGGTAAATGATTAAAAGCATCAGCCAATTGAGCTGTTAAATTATCAAAGACGGGCTCTATAGAAATTACATTATGAGAGATGTCAAGATTATTAACAAGAGCAATAGAGTCATCTATGCTCCCCTTGCTTGAATATTTAGAAGGCATTAAAACAGTATGAACGTTTTCTTTGCCAAGTGCTTTTACTGCAATATAAGTAACCATTGCAGAATCCATACCGCCGCTTAAGCCGACAAGAACTTTCTTAAAATTTAATTTATTGCAGTAATCCTTAACACCAAATATTAACGCAGAAAGAACTTCTTCTTCAAAACAATTTTCTGCTTTGTTTATAGTATTATATTTTTCATCAGTATCAAAGATAAAAAAATCTTCTTCGTAAGCATTTCCTAACTTAACCAAGTCGCCTGAATTATTAAAGCACATACTTGCACCGTCAAATATAAGTTCAGTCTGGGCGGCCACATAGCTGGCATAAACGAGAGGAATGTTATTTCCCTTAGTCAATACGGACAGCATTTTTCTTTTTAATTCTCTTTTGCCTACAGAAAACGGACTGGCAGAGATATTAATTAAAAGAGTAGCTCCCATTTCAATTTGGTTTTTAACCGGGTCTTCAAGATATCTCCTGTTGTTCCAATAGTCCTCATCATTCCAAATATCCTCACAGACAGATATCCCCAGAACTTCGCCATTAAACTTATATACATTAGTAAGCTTTGAAGGTTCGAAATACCTTACTTCATCAAACACATCATAATTAGGAATGAGTGATTTGTTCTGAATAAATTGAATTTTACCGTCGTGGCACAAAATGGCAGAATTATAAATATTAGTCCCAACTTTTTCATTTGAGTCAGTAATGGAGCCAAACAACAGTCCCGTTTTACCGGCAGCAAGAGCAATTTCCTGATGTATGGCAGCGGCCCGTTCACGAAATTCCTTCTTCTCAACCAGGTCAAGCGGCGGATAGCCAATTAAAGCCAGCTCAGGGAATACAACTAAGTCGGCTCCCTGTTCCACTCCTTTGTTGTAATAATTCAGAATTTTATTCTTATTATTCTCCAAATCACCAATTATGCTATTTATTTGTGCAACTGCAATTTTCATTTTAACGGATTCTATTTTATTTTATTGCGTTTTTGAATATAACTGAACAAAGCTTTATCAAAAGTAGTTTGCGTATCAATTAAATTATATTCAATATTTGCATTAAGACATTCATTTTTAATTGTACTTATAAAATCATTCATGGCTTCTTTATAAGCTTTTTGGATCTGAAAGGGCTGAGTAGTGATTTCCTCACCCGACTCCAAATCTTTAAATACTGCATCGCGGCCAAATGCAAAGCTTCTTTCAAGTGGATCCAATATCTGGAACAAGATGATGTCATTCTTTTTATATCTAAAATGTTTTATTGCAGAAAGAACAGAATTTACATCATCAAAGAAATCAGAAATAATAATGACCATGCCTCTTCTTTTAATTTTTTCTGCAATCTGATGCAGACAGGCGGCAGTATTTGTTTTGCTTGAAGGAGACACAAGAGAAAAAGCTTTTAAAATTTCCTGTAAATATGATTTTGAAGACTTGGGTGGAAAATATTTTTCAATTTTATCAGAAAATAAAGTCAGCCCCACGGCGTCTTGCTGGTTAATCATTAAATAACTTAATGCGGCCGCAAGTGAAGTGCCATATTCAAGTTTGGAAATGTTGCCTTCAGACGCATAAGACATTGATTTACTGATATCAAGAAGAATATAGCATTTCAGGTTTGTCTCTTCTTCATACTGCTTTACAAAGAATTTTTCGGTTTTACCATAAACTTTCCAGTCAACATCTTTAAGGTTATCCCCCTGCATATACGCCCTGTGCTCAGAAAACTCCACACTAAAGCCGTGATATGGGGATTTGTGCAACCCTACCATAAAGCCTTCAACCATTAAACGCGCTCTAAGATCAAACGCATTTAATTTTGAAATTACTGATGGAGTCAAAAATTTTTTATAATCAGGGCCGGAATTTTCCATTACATGTTTTTCTTGGATTTAATTTTTTTATCAAGAATTTGTTCCGGAGTCAAGCCCATATTATCAAGCTCTTCTTTAGCCTGAGGAGTCCAGTTGCTATTTGGATAATCTTTAACCAATTTATTATACGCTGCTGTAGCATCTTCATACTTTTTCAAATCATTTGCTAAGATAAATCCCGCAGAAAATAAAGCGTCAGGAGCTTTGCCATATTTGGGATATTTCTCTGCAATTTGCTTGTAATAAGTAACTGATTTTTC
>JAUZPC010000425.1 GCA_030706105.1 Bacteroidota bacterium
AGCAAGGGAAAGGGAACCTACGAAAGACTGGGTTTATAAATGGATTGCTAATACAACCTCTATGGTTATTACTGATCCTTATGCTTCTAAATTAAAATCAGAGCATGGTAATGTGGTGATGACTGCATTTCCTGATTTAAAGAAAGAAGATATTGATGAGATACTTGACTGGGCTGATAAATATCAACCTCCGGCGGCTGCACCCGGAACTCCTGTGGGTCAGCCGGAATCTGATAATTCGATTTTATATGGGCTACTTACTTTAATATTAGCAGTTATAGGATTTGTTCTTTTACAGGTAAACAGCAATCTTAAAAAGCTTACCGATGAAAAAGAGGGGCTAAAAACTCCGGCTCCTGTTCCATTTTACCGCAATAAAGCCTATCTTTTATTTGCAATAATTATTCTCTTTTTATTGGGAGGATATTATCTTGTTGAAGGAGCTATGGGTTTAGGACGAATGCAAGGCTATCAACCTATACAGCCAATTTACTATTCACATAAAGTACATGCAGGTACAAATCAAATCAGTTGCTTGTATTGCCATAGCGGGGCACAAGACAGTAAACATGCTAACATTCCTTCTGTAAATGTTTGTATGAATTGTCACATGGCAGTTAAAGAGTATGCGGGAGATCCAATTACGAGAGAAGATGGCAGTGCTGTAAACGCAAATGCCGAGATTCAAAAATTATATCAATATGCCGGATGGAACCCGGACAGTAAGACTTATGATAAACCAGGCAAGCCAATTGAATGGGTAAGAATACATAATCTTCCTGATTTTGTTTATTTCAATCACTCACAACACGTTAAAGTTGGGCGTGTACAATGCCAGACCTGCCATGGTGAAATTCAAAAAATGGGTGAAGTAAAACAATTCGCTGATTTAAGTATGGGATGGTGTGTTAATTGCCATCGTACTTCCAACGTTCAGTTTAATGACGACAAGGGACATGGCAACAAGTTCTACAGTATTTATGAAAAATTTCATGAGGATATAAAGAATCATAAATATGATAGTGTAACTGTTGAAAAAATTGGCGGTACAGAATGTCAAAAATGTCATTATTAATAGAATTAAAGAAGTTGATTAAAAATCAAATACAATTATAAAAGCCTTTCAGTTTTTGGATTTTAGAATTTTCAAACAGAAATAAATGAGTGATAAAAAGTATTGGCAAAATTTTGAGGAGCTTAATCAAAACGAAGCTGAGCAGAGGAAGTTAAAAAATGAATTCAAAGAAGAACTTCCTTTTGAAGATTTAGCTAATGAGAATATTTTTAATGCTAAAACACCCCGTAGGGATTTTCTGAAATACATGGGATTTAGCACTGCTGCTGCTGCTCTTGCCGCAAGTTGTGAAATGCCTGTTCGTAAAACTATTCCTTTTTTACACAAGCCCGATGATATGATTCCGGGTGTTTCAAATTATTATGCATCAACCTATATAAATGATGGAGATGCAGTTCCGGTTGTGGTTAAACAAAGAGAGGGCAGGCCTATTAAAATAGAAGGGAATGATCTTTCATCACTTACTAACGGCGGAACCTCGGCACAATGCCAGTCTTCTGTATTAGACTTATATGATACAACGCGGCTTCGTTATCCTCTGGCTAATGGAAAAGAAGCCACCTTTGAGGCAATAGATAAAATGATAGCCGCAGGAATGGCTGCCAATGCCGGGAAGGCCACTGTGTTATTAACATCATCAGTTACTTCGCCAACCACCAAGCAAATTATTTCAGAGTTTCTTGCAAAATATCCCGACAGCCGCCATGTTCAATACGATGCAGTTTCTTACAGCGGAATGATATTGGCTAACCAGGCATCTTATGGTAAAAAAGCAATTCCGGCATATCATTTTGAAAATGCAAAAGTAATTGTAAGCCTCGGCGCGGATTTTCTAACGACCTGGTTAAGCCCTGTAGTCTTTGCAAATCAATACTCACAGAACCGCAGGATTGATGAAGATAAACCTGCCATGAGCAAGCATTATCAGTTTGAAAGCCATTATAGTATTACAGGAGCAAATGCAGATGAACGTTATTTACATAAGCCTTCTGAAACCGGGGCTGTAGCTCTCGCTCTTTTAGGAGCACTCGGCGGTGGAACTTCTTCCAATATCTCCGGGAAGGTTGCAGATGGAATTAAAAAAGCTGCAGCAGAACTTTCTGCAAATAAAGGCGCAGCTCTTGTAGTTTCCGGAAGTAATGATCCTAATATACAGTTAATCGTAAATGCAATAAACGAAGCTATTGGTGCAGGAGGTAAAACAATTGACTGGGGCACCACCGTTAACTACCGCCAGGGCATAGACGCAGAAATGGTTGCTCTTACTGATGACCTCAATGCAGGAAATGTGGGGGCGCTTTTAGTTTACGGAGCCAATCCGGCTTATAGCTTTTTTGCTGCCGATAAATTTATTGCAGGAGTAAAAAAATGCCCTTTCACGGTTTCTTACAGCGAAAAAAAGGATGAAACAACAGAACTCTGTAAATATGTTGTTCCTTCTCATCACTGGCTGGAATGCTGGGGAGATGCAGAATTGCAGACAGGTTATGTAAGCGTAATACAGCCCATTATTCATCCCTTATTTAAGACCCGCCAATTTGAAACTTCACTTTTGAAACTTACCGGTGATACAAATGAATATGAAGCGTATTTTAGAAATTACTGGATTACCAAATTGGGCAGTCTTGAAAATTTTGAAAAGTTTTTACAGGACGGTGTAATTGAAAATTCGCAACTTAAGACACAGTCAACTTTCGTTAATGTTTCTGATTTAACATCAGCATCTGCCGGAGGAACCTCTGCCCAGGAAGCAGATTCTGTTTCTCAAAAAGCAAATGCCAACATACCCGTTCCGGTTATGTCCGGAGCAACATTTTCGGGAAATGTTTCGGATGCTGCTTCAAAAATTGCAACTATAAAAGGCGGAGATACTGAAATGGTGTTATATCAGAAAGTATCATTAGGAACAGGGAATCGTGCAAATAATGCCTGGTTACAAGAAGTAAGTGACCCTATTTC
>JAUZPC010000426.1 GCA_030706105.1 Bacteroidota bacterium
CAGTATCTTTCAAATCATCATTATCAAAAGAGAATGTATAGCTCCCATTAATATCAAGAGCAAGAAAATTAAGCAGCGTTACTATTGATTTCTGGTAGTTGTTATCTGCCTGAATATATGCAAGTTCGGAATTAGCTGTCTGAGTTTCCTGCGAAAATACATCAGTAATTGGAGCGGTTTTAATTTCATACATTTGTTTAATTTTATCAAGCAGGGCACGGTTATATTTTAAGTCCTCTACCTGAAAATCAAGAAGCTTTTTATTGCTTACAATGGAAGTATATTGTATTATTGCCTGAAGAGTAAGATCCTGTTTCAATTTTTCAAAATCGTATTTAGCTGATGAAAGAGCATTCTCCTTAGAATGTATATTTGCAAAAGATGACAGACCGTCAAATAAAGTAACATCACCGCCTGCAGATAAAGACCAGTTACGGCTTTCAGTACTCAATGAATTATTTGTGCGGGCACCGGTTAAATTGGAAAGAGCATTTGAGCTATAACTAGTATGCGACCAATCAAAACCTCCGTTCACCCCAAGTGTAGGTATTAGCGCTCCATATGCTTGTTTAATTGCCTTACTTGTTACGTTTAGGTTATTTGCACTTTTTTTAACATTCAGGTTCTGATTTAAGGTGATGGAGATTACCTCATTTAAAGATAATTTCCTTTGGGCTGAAATGTTAATTAAAGGGACAAATATTATCAGCAATAAAAAATTAATTATGGATATTTTCATAGTATGTATATTCTGTTTTATTCTTATTCATACCTTAAGGCATCTATTGGGTTAAGGTTTGCTGCTTTTCTTGCAGGATAAAATCCAAAGAAAACTCCGACTGCTCCTGAAAACGCAAATGAAATAAATATGATAGCAGGTACTATAACCGCCGGCTGGCTTGTGTAGTTATTTAATATATACGCTATGCAAAAGGCAAGAAAAATACCGATCAAGCCTCCTGACAAACTAAGTATTATTGCTTCAGTTAAAAACTGCACAAGTATATCGGCTGCCCTTGCTCCTATAGAAAGCCTGATTCCTATTTCCCTGGTTCTTTCTGTTACCGAAACAAGCATAATATTCATAATGCCGATTCCGCCAACTATAAGTGAAACACCGGCAACTGAACCAAGCAGCAATGTAAGTACTTTTGTTGTAGCGGTAGCAGCATCAGCAAGATCTGCCTGATTCCTTATTGTAAAATCATCATCCTCTCCGGAATGAAGATTATGTGCTTCTCTCATTATTCTTGTCAATTCAGCCTGTGCCTGAGGCATTTGAGCAAGTGAAGCTGCACTTGCCTGTATGAAATTTATAAACCTGCCTCCACTCAATCTGTCAAGCACACTTGATGAAGGTGCCAAAATTATGTCGTCATTGTTTACTCCCATAGCCGACTGCCCCTTCTCTTGCAAAACACCTATTACCTTAAAGGGGACGTTCCTTATTCTAATTAATGATCCAATTGGGTCATCATTCGGGAATAAATTGTCCTTTACTATTGAGCCAATTACACAAACTTTGGATCTTGCTACTATGTCTTTATTGGTAAAGAACTCTCCGGTTGCCAAGGTCCATGAACGAATCTCAAGATATTCCGGGGAAACGCCATATACTTGTGTGTTCCAGTTTCCGATTCCGCCAATAACCTGTCCGGCAGTCCTAACAATAGGGGATATGGCTTTTATGTATGTTGCCTGGTCCATAATTTTGTTCACATCCTCCATGGTAAAGCGATTACTTGAACCCGCGCCTCGGTTAACTCCGCCAGTGTTGCTTGCACCCGGGAATATGATTATTAAGTTAGAGCCAAGTGAAGCAATCTGCTGCTCAACCTGTACTTGTGCTCCTTCGCCAATCGAGACCATCACAATTACTGCCGCAACTCCTATTATTATTCCCAATGTAGTAAGCAGGCTTCTCATCCTTGATTTAAGTATGCTTTTTATTGCTGCAGTAAAAATATTTTTTAATTTCATTATTTATATCCGCTAATAATTTGTTCTACTTAAGTAATAAAAAACGGCTAAGATATTCAGCATTTAAATTTCCTGCCCGACTTCTTCAGATTTTAGTTTCTCGAATTCCTCTGAAGCAATCAACGGTTTATCAATAATCCTGTCTCTTATAATTTTTCCATCTCTCAACTCAATAATTCTTTTGGAAAAATTAGCATAATCTCTTTCATGTGTAACAAGCACTATCGTAATTCCTTCAGCGTTCAATTTCTGGAAAAGGTCAAAAACTTCCACTGAAGTCCGGCTGTCCAGATTACCGGTTGGCTCGTCTGCCAAAATAAGAGAAGGTTCATTTACAAGCGCACGCGCAATAGCCACTCTCTGCTGTTGACCTCCTGATAATTGGCTGGGAATATGATCCATTCTATCCCCAAGTCCAACACGTTCCAAAACTTCCATAGCTTTTTTTCTGGGATTTTTTATCCTGTGTTGTCTGTCATACATTAAAGGAAGCTCTACATTTTCAAGGGCTGAGGTCCTTGCAAGGAGGTTAAATCCCTGAAATACAAATCCAATTTTTTGGTTTCTGATTTGGGAATATTCATTCCTGTTAAGCTTACTTGTTAAAATTCCATCAAGGAAGTAATCTCCTGATGTCGGTTGGTCAAGACACCCGATAAGGTTCATGAATGTAGATTTACCCGATCCTGATGCACCCATAATTGCAGTAAATTCTCCTTCAAGTATCTTCATGTTTATGCCCTTTAAGGCTAACACGTCCATTTCGCCGACTTTATAAGTCTTTACTAAATGTCTGGTTTCAATTATTACTTTTTCCATGTATTTATCAAATGCCTCTTCGCATTTGCCGCTGCTGTGTGGGACTTCCTTGTATCAGACTGTTTCCCTGAGTAGTAGTTGCTGTGCTGTTTTTCTCCAATATGCCGGTAATAATTTTCATACCTTCACTTATGTTTTTTCCCCTTACAATTTCTGTTTGTTTTCCATCTGTTATTCCAAGAGAAACCGGGGACATCTTTAACTTGCCGGATTGATCAAGATAC
>JAUZPC010000427.1 GCA_030706105.1 Bacteroidota bacterium
GGTCGGATCAATTTGATCAAAAGGCTGATGATATTATTGGGAAAATGCCGCATGATGTATTAAAAATAATAAGCGCTTCGGAAGTTATGGCAGATTTTAGTAAGGTACTTTCAACAGGCAAGCGGTTAACGAAAGAATCGCATATTGAGCTGAAGGGACAATCCGTTTGGTTCCTGGTTGCTATGTTTCCTCTAAAAAATGAACTAGGCGAGATAACTTCTATAGCTACAGTAGCAAGAAATATTACGCAGCTTAAGCAAGCAGAAAGCGTACTTAGAAAACTTTCAAGAGCAGTTGAACAAAGTTCGGCTTCAATAATTATAACAGATATTAATGGAAACATTGAATTTATAAATAAAAAAACAAGTGAGTTAACCGGTTATGCCCCTGAGGAATTGATAGGAAAGAATCCCAGAATATTTAAATCGGGGGAAACTTTGCCTGAAGAGTATAAAAAATTGTGGCAGACAATTAAAAGCGGTGGTGAGTGGCGGGGTGAGTTCCATAATAAGAAGAAAAATAATGAATTGTTCTGGGAACTTGCTTCCCTTTCGGCTCTCAGGGACGAGAATGAAATAATTACTCATTTTCTGGCAATAAAAGAAGATATTACTTTTAGAAAAGAAATGGAAGGCCTATTGCGGTCCGCACTTGATAAAGCAGAAGAGTCTAACAAATTGAAATCTAATTTGCTTAATAATATGAGCCACGAACTGCGTACCCCTATGAATGGCATCTTAGGTTTTGCAAGTATTCTAAAAGAAGAAATATTGGATCCCATACAGAAGGATCTTCTTGAAAAGCTTATTAGATCAAGCAAAAGACTGATGAGTACATTAAACTCAATATTAGATTTTTCTATGGTCGAATCAAATGGATTTGAACTGAAGCTAAAGAGTCAAAGCATTAACCAAGCTATTGAGCTTGTTATACCCATTTATACAGAAATTGCAAAAGAAAAAGACTTAGTTCTAATATATAATCCTAAAGTAAAAAATGCAGTATCATCTATAGATGAAAGGTTCTTGACACAGGTGCTGGATAACCTTGTTGATAATGCAATAAAGTTTACAAATAAAGGTGAAATTATAATTACCGTTGACTCTGCAATAAATGACGGCAAAAAATGGAATTTACTAAAAGTAAAAGATACCGGGATAGGAATACCGGAAGCAAGCAGTAAAGTGATTTTTCAGGAATTCCGTCAGGTAAGTGAAGGCACTTCAAGGGATTTTGAAGGAAGCGGTTTAGGGCTTACTTTAGCAAAAAAAATAACTGAAATGATGAACGGAGATATTTCTCTTGAAAGTTCGTTAGGTAAAGGGTCTGAGTTTACTTTATGGTTGCCGGCTACGGAAGCGGATCCGGGTAATAATCTTAACAATATTAAGCAGACAATTATTTCGTCCAATGAAATTAAACAATTTGCAGAGCAGCCTGAAGGTAAGGCTAACGTATTGCTTGTAGAGGATCAGATGCTGAATGTGCAGGTAACGCAATTATACCTTAAACCATACTGTTGCATGGAGTATGCAGTAAGTGTTGACTCGGCCCTAAAAATGGTAAAGAACAAAGTATATGATGCAATTCTTATGGACATTAACTTAGGCTTAGGTATGAGCGGAACACAGGCAGCCAAGGTTATTAGAGAATTGCCGGGCTATTCTAAAGTTCCAATTATCGCCTGTACCGGATATGCGATGATTGGGGACCGTGAAAAATTTCTGAAAGAAGGATTTGATGGTTACATAGCCAAACCCTTTGAAAAAGATACCCTTATACAAACACTTAAAGATTTGCAAGTCGGCCAAAAGAAGAATTAGCAAATACAAAACGGTTTATTTAACGCCCAGTAAAAACGGTAATCGCGTATCATCTTTAAAATTTATCTGCGGGTAATCACGTGAAAATAGAGTAGTTGAAGGGCCGCCGTCCAGATTCATTACATCCAATTTTTTATTTGCAAATATCTGAAGAGTGAGCAGGTAATTTCCCAAATCAATTAAATTTACTTTATCGCGGACAATAATAAAATATAACTGTCTATTTTCAGTTGCGGCAAGTAAAGTTCTTTCAGCATTCCTTTTCCCATTTATGGCAGCCTCAATATAGCCGGTTGCAAGTTTACTGTCTTCAATAACCAGAGGCCCTGTCTGAATTTCCAAAGTGCTGCTGTCATTAACGGGCGAGTAATCTTTATAATCAAAGAAATAAATATTGTTAAGTTTCTTGTTATATCTTATAACGTGCGTAAGCTGCTTGTCGTATTCTTTTTGAGCAATTGACCTGCCGTAAATATTTAATATGCCCACGTGCCTTGCATTGTTTGCTGATCCTGCGTAATAAGAAGCGTTAATAAGAATATTCCACCCTTCAGCTTTCCCAATCTCATTTAATGATTTCGGGTTTACGGGATTGTAAATAAAGTTTAAAGTACCGGAAATAGAAATAATTGATGTATTGTATTTTTTGAAGTTATAAACAGTTATACCATTACCGGACAAAGAATCGTAAGGCATAGAAGAAGATATTCCTTCCTTTGTTGAAGAGCCGTGTTTACAATTTAAAAAAGAACTACAGGCAAAGAAACAAAAAATAATTGCCAGAGCCAATGTCGTATTTATAATTTTCATAACTGCAAACATCATATAATTGAAAGAATAATAATAAAGTATTTTAAGGATAAATACAAAGTCAATCTTTATAAAGCCTGATAGCAGCGATAATTAGTACTTGTTAAATTCAGAAAATAATTATATGTTTATATATTAGTTGTTTACTCGATAAGGTAAACAGATAATACATAATTGATAATTTTATTTAGCTAAAGGTTCTCATAATGAAGAACATACTGTATTATATCGCAGCTTTTTATCTATACAGCCTCATAGGCTGTTCCTCAAATAGGTTGGTTGTTAATATGCATACTGTTAATGGGGACTCTGTGTTTAATGCACAGTATAATTATAATATGCTGATCGCGGCTAAGATATCAAATACTGATGA
>JAUZPC010000428.1 GCA_030706105.1 Bacteroidota bacterium
CGTCTCAGTCGGGCCATCGTCTCGGCAATCCGCTCGATAATCCCCTGGCGTGATGGGATGAAGGGTGGTGGGGGCCAGGGGTGCGCCTGCACGCGGACCGCCACCACCCGAGCGCCAAGCCGAAGATAGCCTGAATAGGAGTTCCTGTAGCACCGAGATAAAGTTCAATGAGCTTATCTCTGGTGCCGTTTACATTATCTTTGGTTTTTGGAATTGAATTTAGACGGATGTGTGTCTCAAAAACGGTGGTTTTTGAGATACCTTTATCTTAAGCATAAGTAATCATAATAAGCGCTGTCTCAAAATCTTTTCGATGACTTTTTCTTGATTTTTTAGGCTGTGTTCCCATATTCTTAATACTCTGTACCCTTGCTTTCTCAATAATCTAAATTTTTTCTTATCTCTTTGCCTATTTCTCTCTATTTTTTCAACCCAATAATTCTTCGGCAGCCGGTCTTTCCATTGCTCAAAATGCCAGCCGTGCCAGAAATCACTATCTACAAACACTAACAAATTTTCGCCTATTTGACAGTCTGGTTTGCCATACAACTTGGGAAACTTTATATAAGAAATATTATTTAAGTCTAAAAGCTGAAAAAATTTAAGTTCTAATCTCGTTCCAGAGCTTTTGATACGAGACATATTTAAATGCCGCTGTTCTCTGGTGAGATTATCCATATTATTTTAATAAGGCTTTGGCAGCTAGAATTCCATATAGTAATTACCATCTGAAATTTTATAAAAATTAATAGTATTACGTCCGTGCGCATCAAGAGTATCCTGAGTTACCGGCGTTAAAGGAATCAGGACGCCGCTTTTTTGCAGCTTACCTTTAATCCACTGACCTAAAATTGATAAATTTCCGCGCGAGCGGATGTTTTTAAAGTAGTCTCCGCTGGTTTTCATTGGAATAATAAATCCGTCATCAGTATAGGCTGTAAAATCTCCCTTAGGATATAACAGACTTGAAGTAATAGCTCTATTTGCAATCAGTTCAACTTCATACCAATCTCGAGCAAGCACTTTACCGGTTGCCCTGCTCCACCGGCCTTTGCCGAAATAAACGTTTAAGTTCGATTTTTCCTTATCAGCAATGCGAGAGAGAGGAAATTCAAGTTTCGGTAAAACGGTTTTATCAATGGTGTCAGGGTCATACCTCGATAGATCATCAAGCGTCTTTAACGATATCTTGCTGCTGTATTCACGAGTGCCGGGAACAATAATATCTGCTTTTAGAATCGAGACTGCATTTTCTTCGAGAAACAGATAATCTACGAATTTTCCGAGCTTTTTCTTTATCAGATCGTCGTTTATTATAGCCGTACATTCGATATTTTCTGCCAGTCCGCTTCTTGAAAAATTAGAAGAGCCGATATAATATCTTTTATTTTCTCCAGAACCAAACCTATAGAGCTTGCCGTGGTACCTGCCGTTACAACTTACGAATACGCCGCTGCCTGTTCCGGTGTTTTCAAGTTTGGCGCTGAGATTATTAAGAAGAGTTAATTTATTTGCGGTCAAGCCTTCATAAAAGGCCATGCCGACTAGTAAACGCGCCTGCCCCCCTTCGTCTGCGATTTTTTCAAAGTTGTGGTAAAATTTTTTAATAATATCCAGAGAAACATATCCGGAGGCAATCGTCACAGAATCTGAAGATTGGAATTCGCTCTCAACGTTTTCTAAAAAATTTCCTCCTAAATTCCCTACATTATTCCATAACATAATATTAAGCGACAGCCGGCAAAATCTCCTGCCCTGTCTTTTCAGGTTTGACTACTATATACTTTAAAACATCTCCTGATAATTGCTTCAAGTCCTGAATCTCTGTTTTTTCATATGCCCCGTTAAATAATTTCATCAGCTCCTCAGCGACCAAACGCACTCCTTTCGGAGGGACGGCGTTTCCGATCTGCCGTCTGACCTGTGTTATATTTCCTTCAAAGATAAAATCGTCCGGAAAACAGAACAGCCTTGCCCTTTCTCTGTTAGTAAGGGGACGCGGCTCTTGGTAGTGATACCCCCATGTACCCCCGCCCCCTCCGGCAATAATGGTGGTTGAGGGTTTGTCCGGATGCAGCCGCCGGTAGACATGGCTGATCATTCCCTTGACATAATAAGGATTACTTTTCGGTATATCAGCGAAGTTTCCACCGGGAGGAATCAAGCTGATTAATTGCCTAGTGTGCTCCTTGATAGCTAAAGGTTCATTGTTCCATGATATGTTATCAACTCCTTTCAAAGCTTCTTTGGCTGTTACATAGGTATCGGGCGTATGCGTCGGCAAGGGTTTTTTGAACTCAAACGGGATATCGCTTCTTATTCCGACAATAATGACGCGTTCTCTAAGCTGGGGAACGCCGTACTCTGCAAATTTAAAAAGGTTGGCATATATTCTGTATCCAACTTGGTCTACATTTTGGAAATCTTTTACAATCTGCTTGATAGCTTGGCCTTTATTTGCAGTCAACAACCCCTTTACGTTTTCAGCAACAAACGCCTTAGGTTTCTTTTCAGCGACGGCGCGCACAAAAAATTTGTATAGGTTTCCTCTGTCAGTCGTCAAGCCGCCGCGTTTCCAAATCATAGAAAAATCTTGGCAAGGAAATCCGCCGGTAATCAAATCGCAGTCCGGCGTATTTTTGAAATTAATATCTGCTATGTCCCCTTCAACGATATGATTGCCGAAATTTCTTTTATAGGTTTCGCATGACCAATGATCGTTATCATTTGCCCAAACTGTTTCAAAACCTGCCTGGACGAAACCTAAATCCAGCCCGCCGCATCCGGAAAATAAAGATAAAATTTTAGGTTTATTTGTTTTTTTTAAAATTCCTTTTTTCAACGTTCAACAAGCATACCAGATCCTTTTTTATTGCGCCATATATCAAACTATATCAATATTTACATTCTAATTCTTTTATTTTAACCTCAACCGGATTCTTACGAATTTCTTTTCAAAGGGAGGTATAATACGCTCATGTGTGGCGCTTATGGTTTTTCAG
>JAUZPC010000429.1 GCA_030706105.1 Bacteroidota bacterium
GGCGGTGTATATCCTGCAATAAAATAAACCTGGTTTACATTTCTGAAACCGTCTGCGGCTTCTGCTAATCTCCTGGCAAGTGAAGCCGGGAGAGGAATATTAAAGAGACTGCTCATAACAATTTAATTTATTTATTAAAATTAAAACCTTATGGTAACAGAAGCCTTTTCAGTAAGATAATTCAATCTCTGTATAATTCATAGCAGGGGCAATAAAAATTTATAATTTTTAATGCTTAAATTTAAATACCAACTTTCATTATGATATGGCGCAGAAAAGACAATTAGCAGCAATTCTTTTTGCAGATATACAGGGCTTTACTGCTTTAGTTGAGAAAGATGAAGATCATGCTAAAATTATAAAAGATAAGTTCCACAAAGTTTGGGAAACTGATTTAAAAAATTATCATGGACGTATTATTCAATTCCAGGGTGACGGTGTTTGCTGCATTTTTAGAAGTGCCGTTGACGCTGTAATGGCTGCCATAGAAGTACAGGAACAAATGTTACAGGAACCACAAGTGCCATTACGTATCGGAATCCATTTGGGTGACGTAATTGTTGAAGGAAAAGAAATTTTTGGCGATGGGGTAAATATAGCTTCCCGTGTAGAATCTTTTGCAGTTCCGGGTGGAGTTTTTATTACCGATATTGTTTTTCGTGAAATCCGGAATCATGCCAATATTAAAACCATTTCCCTTGGTAGATACGAATTTAAAAATGTAAATGAACTTATTGAAATATATGCAATAAGTAATGCCGGGCTGATTGTACCACATCAAAAAAAACTTAGCGGCAAAGGCAGAGCAGTAACAAATAAAAAATATTGGATCAGTATAGCAACTGCTATACTCGTTCCCGCATTAGCAATTTTTTCGTATTTTATTTTTTTTAAACATCCAATCAATGATAAAACAATCGCGGTATTACCTTTCCTGAATGTGAGTAATAATCCATCTGAAGAATATTTGAGCGATGGTATTACAGAAGACATTCTTACATCAATTTCCAATATTGCTGATTTTAAAGTCACTTCCTTTTCTTCAACAAGGCAATATAAGGGCTCTTCCAAAACAATAAGACAAATCGCCAGTGAATTACATGTAGCATATGTGTTGGAAGGAAGTGTGCAACGCTCCGGAGACCAAGTACGAATTACAGCCCAACTTATTGAAGCAAAAGACGAGTATCATGTTTTCGCCAAAAACTATGATGAGCCTTTTAATGAGATTCTGGCTATTCAAAGTAAAGTTGCCAATGAAGTGGCTTCTGCACTACAAACAAAACTTTCAACCGGTGAAAAAAAACGAATTGAAAAACACCCTACTTTGAATACTGATGCATATCAACTTTACTTGAAAGGCCGCTATTACTGGAACCTTCGAACGAAGCAAGGCCTTGATTCTTCTATTCAGTTTTTCTCTAAAGCAATTAAATTAGATCCTAATTATGCTCTTGCTTATTCAGGGATTGCAGATGCCTATACTATTTTGAGCGATAATGGATATTTACCGGTTGATAGTGTAATATCAAAAGCAAAATATGCAGTGGATGAAGCATTAGCACTCGATTCGTCGCTCCCTGAAGTAAAAGCTTCTTATGCTATATACCTCAGCAGCATGGAGGGAAATGGCACTGCTGCTATTCAGGAATTTGAAAAGATAATTCAGTTTAATCCAAATTATGCTTCAGCTTTTCAATGGTATGCAATTGAACTAACTGCTAAAGGAAAATTTCAAACAGCTAAGGAAATGATTGAGAAGGCAGTTGTTCTCGATCCTCGTTCGAAAAGGATTTATTATACAAAAGCTCTGATATATCTATTTGCAAAAGATATTAACAAAGCCATCGATGTGCTGAAACAAGCGCCTGATAACTTTTCCAGTGATTCGTCTTATATAGAGTTTCTTGCTAAGTTATATTATCTAAAAAGCGAAAATGATTCTGCAGTTTATTATGCCCGGTTATGCAATGATGAAATATTGTTGAATGTTATTAAAAAAGATAAAATAACATTACAAAAACTAATTTTAAAAAAAACCAGAGAGATCGGGATCACGGCTGAAGAAATTGCTAATTTTTACACCATGGCGGGTGACAAGGACAGCGCATTTGTATGGCTTGACAGATCAGTAGAAAAGAAAGAATACGGAGGATTAAAATTTCTTGCAATAAGTCCTTATTGGGATCCATTACGAAACGATCCGAGGTTTGCTTTGTTATTACAAAATAGTGGCATCCGTTAGACTTTGCTATAACCTGAGGCAAAGAATGTCTTTAAGTTCAATTCCTTTTCACATCTCACTTCTATAGTATCTTCGCACTAAAAAAAATTGTTTTCTCCCCAAAAATTTATTCTTCATAAACAAACATTTTGGCTTTCGCCGGCCCGCTGTATATATTGGGAAGAAGAAAAAGCACTAATACTTTCTGATTTGCATTTCGGAAAAACAGGCCATTTCAGGAAAGAAGGAATCGGAGTTCCCCAAAATATTTTTAGAGAAGATCTGCAAAGACTATTCACACAAATTCAATTTTTTAAACCTTCTGTTCTGCTTATTGCGGGCGACATGTTTCACAGCAAGGCTAATAAAGAAATTGATCTTTTTTTAAAATGGAGAAATGATTTGCATGCAATAGATTTTCATTTAATAAAAGGTAACCATGATGTGCTCCCTGATAAATTTTATGAAGAAGCTGGTATAAAAGTTTCTAAAAAGAAATTATCGCTTAAGAACTTTTGTTTTACACACGATATAAATGAAGAATGTGAAAATGATGATGAAATAACTTTTACTTTTTCGGGGCATATACATCCGGGCATTAGAGTTAATGGAGTTGGTAAGCAATCATTCATGCTTCCCTGTTTTTATTTTAGTGATACGTATGCGGTGCTTCCTGCGTTTAGTTATTTTACCGGTTTATATAAAATAAAACCTGGCAAAAAAGACAATGTATTTGCGCTGGTTGAAAATAAGGTTATAAAAATGCA
>JAUZPC010000043.1 GCA_030706105.1 Bacteroidota bacterium
ATCGTCCTGCGGACTTCATTCGGGGCTATTGAAAGGGGGAAATATTTTAATGTTATCCATTGTAATAAATTAAGTAACATAAAAAATGTATCACTATGCTCAGGCTTCGTAATTGACTTATAAGTATTAAACGCATTGAGTTTTCTTAGAATGACAGGATATTCAGAATAAGAGATTCGGTATTTCTATAAAAAAATGCCGGCATAACATAATTGTTAATACCGGCATGCAATTCTACTTTATAACTTTCAACCTTCTACTTTACAAACTTTACAAACTTTACAACTTTCAACTTTAAAAACTTTATAACTTTATAAACTTTACCACTATTTAATTAAAATCATCTTCTTTGCTGCGGTGTAATCACCAGTAACTATTCTGTATATATAAACACCCGTACTTAATTTTGATGCATCAAAGTTTATATTATAGCTGCCCGCTGGTTTAGTCTCATTTACAAGTGTTTTTATTTCATTGCCAAGCACATCATATACCTTTATAGTTACCAAGCCGCTCTTTGGTAATTGATAGCTGATAGTTGTATTTGGATTAAAAGGATTTGGATAGTTCTGACCAAGCGTAAATTTTACGGGCGGGATCTCATCTTTTACGTCAGAGACTCCCTGTTCAAAAATAGCTTTTATGCTTGAATTACTACTGGTTAAAACAGTAACTTCCGGTGATGTTGAGGTTGATATTCCCTCCCAACGAACAAAGTGATATCCGGCAGCAGGAACAGCTTTAAGTTTTAAAGGAACATTTTTAAAAAACACATTCAGAGAATCGTTATTCTTTACCTCGAGTGAATTAGAAAGAACTCTTCCCCAGGCAGGATTGTTTCTGCTGATAATAAGCGAATAAGAACCGGCAAGCCCAAATTTTGTGTTGAAGAACCCACGGATATAGTTAGGTCTTTTTACGGCAAAATCTTTCATAACCTGTATATTCTCTAACCAATTATTCCCAAGACTTATTGATTGAGGCCATCTTGACTTATGTCTTGGTATTTCATCAGCAATTTTCTGACTTAAACTATCAATTACAAAGAGTACTCTATTTTTATTATAAGTGGTATTTATGTGTGCCGCAAAACGTTGAATAAATTCATTCTTAAAATCAGTATTTGTTAAAAGTTTCCTAAACAGTAATGTTGCCCAAGCCGGATTATGCTGACCTGAGCTATTTACAGAAGTTGCCTGCTCAAGAGTATTAGTATCATATTGCCCACTCGAATTGCCTCCAAATGTAAAGTCCGTATCATACAGCATCCATCTCCATTTACCGGACGCCGTTCTTGCTCTCCATAATTTTGTATTAGCCACAGGCCAGTCACCATTAGCTGAATATATTTCTGCACACATATAATCGATATATTCATCCAGATCAATTATGGATTTTATATGTTCATAGTTGGCGGGAACGCTTATATCATTAGCGGAAATAAAATTCATCATACTGTTATATGCAACTAAATCACCATTATTTGCGGTTACGCCATTACTGAATTCAAGTAAATCGACACTATCTTCATTTACTCCATAATGAGAATTTATATAATGTTCATTATATTTTTCTCTTATATTATGTATTCCCCAATACCGGCCGTTAAGAAATACAACTGAGGGACGGTAGCTTTGAACATCCACATTCGTATTCTGCCCTATCAGGGTTTGAACCATTCCATCTCTGAACATTGTTCTCCACCAATCCTGCCCGGAACTTCTAAGGATAAAATTATTGTATCCGTCTATATTGAGATTAGGGAATAATTTATAATGGAGCTTACCAAATCCATAGCTTCCGCGGAAATAAAACGCAAGCGACTTCATTGGATAAAGTCTGGTGCATCCGCCATAAATCTGTACCCCCGCTGAGGCAGAAAATCCGATAGAGCGATCTTTTTCGAAAAACTGAATATCAATAGGCCGCTCCCAATCTTGGTTCCAGTTTCTTGGTGCAGTGCTGCAATGGCCGGTAATTCCGTTAGTTCCTTCTACATATATACCTGAAGTATCGCTGAAAAAGTTTTCGGGATTAGTGGAAAGAGAAAATACCGGAAGTTGTGTATTTTCATTTATAAAATACATTACCGATAATATGCTGCTTTCTTTAAAACCTTCTTTAAATGCTCTGATTTTTAAGATTAGTGTTGAATCGATTTGAACAGGACCTGAATATAACAGACTGTTTGTTGCAGGTATGGAACCATCTTTAGTATATCTTATGGAAACACTGCTGTCCGGATGTATAATTGCAACACTCAAAGATGAATTATAAAAACCTCCATTAAGCGATACAGAAGGCGGGGACAATTTATTGTGAATACTTGCCTCTAAGTTAATAGTCCCGGGGGAAGATGGCAGCAGATAGAACCAGTTAGATGAGCCATCGGGAACACGACCATACGAGATATCATCTTGTTGAGCGCCAAATGATAAAGTATCTATTACCTGACCCGATGCATTAAAGAGACCGATACTTTCACCTGAAGCGCTTAGTTTAAAGTTGGTATGTACATCTGTATTTTTATCATCAGCCCAAATTAGTAAATACGAGCCCGGCTGGATAAACAAATCCGATGTAAATTGATATTTCTGAGGCTGAGATAGGAGGTCAGTAATAAAATAATTTTTTAAATTTATTAATTCAGTACCATAGTTATATATCTCAATCCAGTCCGCATAGCCATTGTAGTCAGGATCTTTTATAGTATGTGAATTTGAGGCCATAAATTCATTTATTTTCAGTGTCTGTGAGAAGACTTCACTTTGACCGAATAAAACGAAACTGATTACAACTAAACAAAAAAAGTACCGGAATCTATTCATGACAATTGCTTTTTAATAAGTTCTCTTTATAAACACACTTCATATATGTAGTGCAAAAATGATTGAGGACTTGGGAATTTCATTTTAATATTGCTGGAAAAAGAAAAAAACTATTTAGTAAAAACTAAAGATATCCAATCATCAAGCTGCTGCTTGTCCGTTAACTTCAGACCGTATTCAGCATATTTTTTGACAATATCATTTTCATCATTAAATAGAAGGCCGGATAGTACTAAATAGCCATTATCCTTTAACCTAATCTTAAGGTCAGTAACAATTTCAAGCAAGATATTTTTTTGAATATTTGCTAAAACCAGGTCAAACTCTTTTTTCTCAATGTCTTTAATTTCAGCCTGTCTTATTTCAACATTATGTTCAACATTGTTTAACTTTACATTCTCATTACCGTTTTCAAAGCACCATTCATCAATATCAAAGCCCAATGAATATGAGGCTCCCAATTTAGAGGCCGCAATAACAAGAACTCCTGTACCTGTACCGGCATCTAAAACGGTCATATTGGGTTTAATGTATTTTTCGACCATAGTAAGCATTAATTTAGTAGTCTGATGCTCACCTGTTCCGAAAGACATTTTGGGATCAATGGTAATAACCATTTCATTTCCCTTAGGAGTATATTCTTTAGTAGTAGGTTTAATAACAATATTATCCGTAACCTGAATAATATTCAGATTATCTTCCCATTCCTTATTCCAGTTTCTGTATTCCTGTAAACTTTCTTCAACATAATAATTAAAAAGCATTTTTTCTGCTTTCAATTTCTCCAATAATGCTTCAATGTCGGTTTTCTGAATAGGACTCTCTTCCTGGATAAAAACTTTTAAACAATTAACGTCTTCATTTATCCCGTCAATATCAAGTTCCCAAAGCAGACTTGAAAGGACATCGGAATTAAAAGGCTCAGCGGTAATTAGGAATTCTTTGTAGTGTCTCATTTTTCAAACAAATTTAATATATAAAATACAAATATAAAGCATTCTCAGGAAATAAATTCCTTTAAATGTTCAACAACCGAATTAGGCGTGTAGGTTAAATTATAACCTCCTTCAAGAACAGAGATTAAAGGTAAGTCGTTTTCTTTGGCATAACCAACTACTATTCTTGTTAAAGTGCCGAAGTCTTTTGCAGATAACTTCATTTGTGCGAGGGGATCATTTTTATGTGCATCAAAACCTGCAGAAATTATAATTAATTCCGGCCTATAATCTTCAAGCTTTTTAATAATTTTATTTTCAAAGATGTCAATGTAGGTTTTGCCGGTTGTACCAGCCGGTAGAGGATAATTTATATTAAAGCCTTCTCCTTCTTCTACTCCAATTTCATCTTCTTTACCCGTACCCGGGAAAAGTGGAAACTGATGAATATTTATTACAAGGACATCATTCCTTTTATAAAATATTTCCTGCGTACCGTTCCCGTGATGGACATCCCAGTCAATAATTGCAACTCGTTTGAAACCATATTTAGAAACAGCATGGGCAGCGCCCAAAGCAGCATTATTGAAAATACAAAAGCCCATAGCCATTCCGGACTCTGCATGATGCCCCGGGGGTCTTACTAAGCAAAAGATATAGTTGTGAATATTTTGTTTAATCATATCCACTGCAGTAATTACGGAACCTGCAGCTAGTTTAGAAACCAACCAACTTTTACTAATTATAAATGTATCAGGGTCAAGTAAAGTGATTCCAGAGTTTATTGCCTCTTTTATATGGTTATAATGTTTGGAGGTATGAACCAGTAGAATTTGCTCTTTCCTTGCCATTACGGGTTTGTAAAGCTTGATGTCGTCAAATAATCCGGCCTTGCTAATACCATCAAAAATTGACTTTAGCCTTTCGGGATTTTCTGCATGATAAAAGGGGGATTCATGCAATAAAAACCTTTCATCATAAATAATTCCAAGTTTATTTTGACCCATATTTTACAAGTAATTTACATATTTCATCTTGAAAATACTTAGAACGTGAAGCACTGCCGTTATAATTCTGCATCATAATAGAAAATGCTATATCTTCACCTTTTAAGGTTTTAAGATAACCTGAAAGTGTACTAACACCGCTTAAAGTACCTGTTTTGGCGTGAACGTTATTAAGAACCAATTCATCTTTCATTCTTGTTTTTAATGTTCCGTCAACACCGCCAACAGGAAAAGAATTATATAGCACAAAATATAATTCCGGCTTTTTAAGATAAATAAATTTCAATACATTTAATAGTAAATCTGATGTAACCAGATTATAATGTGATACACCTGAACCATCAACAATACAGTAGTTTTTGGGATTCATCCCGGCCAGAACAATCAAGCTGTCAACCAGCTTATGTCCTTTTGTTGCGGATGCACCATCACCATAGTACTTATTAGCTAATGCAAGCAGAGTCATTTCCGCACTTAAATTATCACTGGTCTTATTAAGATTCACAATAACAGTTCCATAAGGAAGGTTCAGCTTGTTAAATACTTTTGCATTTTCAGGAATTTTTTCAAAAAGATTTTTATTATTTTCAAACTTTATATTTGCTTCACTAATTTTTTCTTTGAAGAGAGTTAAGAAATACTCAGCCGGATTGTAAACATTTATAATGTCTGAAACTGGTTTGGAATTTAGACCAATTGAGCCTCTAATTATAATTTTGTTATTCCTGTTAACCCAATCCCTGGTAATTTCAAGGGATTCATTGCTGCCGCTGTTTGTTTTAGCAAAATTCTCAACGACGAAATACTTGCTCTCAGGACTCAATTTAATATGCGGCTTTTCATTTAACTTAGATGGGGATACCTTTACACTAACGGCATTATCATTGATATTTAGCGCTGCAAGATACGGTGCGTCTGTAGAAGGATCATCATCCCACATCCATCCTTTACCCCAGAATACTGAGTCTTTTGCAGAAATATCTCCATATATTTTTCCGGTAATTCTTTTTATTCCGCTTTGAGTTAAAAAAGCAACAAGGGAATCGAGATCTTTTAAAGTAAAATCAGGATTTAGTCCTCCTTTAACATAAAGATCACCCTTCAATACACTTTTTTCAATTACACCTGTGTAGTATAACCCGGTAGTAAATTTATAATCCGGTCCTAAAAAAACCAGGCCTGCCGCTGAAGTAATAACCTTCATATTGGATGCCGGCCTAAGCAGCATATTTACATTTTTCCTGAAAATATCAGTTCCACTGTTAAGGTTGTATGCACTTACAGATACTATAGTAGTATCAAAAAAGGGCTGCGCTAATAAATTATTAAGTCCGGTTTTAAGAGAATCATTCTGTGGTTTAATTGTAAATACAATTAATAATAACAGGCAAAATGTTTTTTTCATAATAATATCACTAATATGTTAAAAAAGTTTTCTAACTCTAAAATTTACGCCTACAACATTTTCAGCAAACTCCCGGGCTTTTTCAATTTCCACGCTATCCAGAGAAACAACTGTTAAAACTACATTATTTACATAAGCTTTTGCTTTTCGGGCAAATGTTATCATTTCATTAAACATTTCTTTATTAACCCTCATAAGCTCGGCGTACTGGCCTATATCGGGTGAGTTAAGGCTGATTGATACTGAATCAATAATTCCGCTAAACTCCGGAGTAATGTCTCTTTTATTTACAACATTGCCATGCCCGTTTGTGTTTATCCTTGTTTTTCCCCCATTCTGTTTAACATATGCAGCAACTTCTTTTACAATATTCCATCTTATGGTCGGTTCGCCATAACCGCAAAAAACTATTTCTTCATAAGCTTTTGGATCACCAATTGCTTTAATATAGACGTCGGCGGCAGGCTCCTGCTGTTTATTCATTTTTAGATTATAACCGTGAAGACTTGCTTCTCCCTTCCTATCGCAAAATACACAGTTAGCATTACATCTATTGGTTACATTGATATATAGAGAATTACCCAATTGATAAACAAAACAAGTTTCATTTTTAGCACCAATTCCAAATAGTTTAAAAGCATTAAATGATGTAATTCGGCCAACATCTTCAACCGGAATACTTTTAGTGGAAGCTATTTGATTTGCAACTATTTTAACATTAGCGGGCTCATTACGCTTGCCCCGGTTTGGTTCAGGTGTCATAAAAGGTGAGTCCGTCTCAATAAGAATATTATTTATATCAATACTACTGACAATACTGCGCAAAGCGTCCGCTTTCTTAAAAGTAATGTTACCCGTAAAAGATATATAATGTCCCATCTCAATTAACTCTTTAGCATCCTGCAATGAACCATTAAAACAATGAAACTGTGCTTTCAAATTACTATTATATAATCTGATAGTATTCATCATATCAATGTCAGCATCTCTATTGTGAATAATTACTGGTAAATCCTTACTTATAGCCAGATCTAACTGTTGTTTAAATGCAATTTTCTGAGTCTCTTTTGGGGAATAATCATAATAATAGTCTAAACCAATTTCACCTATAGCCACAATTTTCTTTTCGTTGGACAGTTCATCAATGACTTTTAGTATGGAATCATCCCAATTTTTACAATCTTGCGGATGAACACCAACAGCACCATAAATGAAATCATATTTGGAAGCTAATTCAGTAACTTTATAAGCGGTAGCAATATCCGTAGCCGGTACGATAATATAGTCAATACCATTGTTTTTTGCTCTGTCAATAACTTCATCTAAATCAGTTTCAAAATTTGGAAAGAATAAATGACAATGTGTATCTATAAACATAAAGGAATCTGCGTTTATTTGAAATAATTTTATTAATTAATGCAAATTTACATTTTAAATCTTAAAACTTAAACCCTAAAAAACATCGGATAGTACTTCCGTTAGTCATTTTTTATAACCGTATAAAACTTTTTAATTTATTATATGTCAGTAATTGCCTACTTTGCTGCCGGGTTAGAAATAATAATTACTTTGGGACGCAACATTTTTTCACCAATAGTAGTCTAATAAAAAAAATATAAAAGAGATATGAAAATAAATTTTTACTTTTTGCTTATTACCCTGACTTCCGTAATTGGATTTGCCTCCCCAAACAAAATTGGAAAAAATGTTTTTTTACAAGCACACCATACTAAGGAAACTATTAAAATTGATGGCCAGTTAACTGAATCCGTTTGGAAAGAAGCTCCGTATTCCAATTTTACGCAGCGTGATCCTGATGAAGGCAAACAAGCCTCTGAGAAAACATGTGTATGGATTGCATATGATGAAAATGCCATTTATGTTGCAGCAAAATTATATGACTCCAACCCTTCGTTAATAAAAGGAAGGCTAACCAGGAGAGACAATTTTAGCCAATCAGATTGGTTTATGTTTTTTATAGACTCATACTATGATAGAAGAACAGGTTTTTACTTTGCAGTAAACCCTGCAAATACAGTTGTAGATGGGACTTTATTTAATGACAGTTGGGATGAGACCTCTTGGAATGGAGTTTGGGAAAGTGCTGTAACGCAGGATGCAGATGGATGGAATGTAGAAATAAAAGTCCCTTTTACTCAAATTAGATTTAAAGAATCTGACAGTTTAAAATGGGGAATAAATTTTAAACGCGTAATTGACCGCAAAAATGAAAATGATTACCTGATTATGGTGCCCAAAAAAGAAAGCGGTTTTGTATCTCATTTTGCAACGCTTGAAGGATTAGAAGGTATCCACCCTAAACAAAGACTCGAAGTTCTTCCATATATGGTTCAAAAGGCGCAGTACTTGGTACACGATGCAGATGATCCATATTATAAAAGTAAACAATACCGGACAACGATTGGCGGCGATTTTAAAATTGGAATTGGCTCAAACTTAACACTGGACGGTACAATAAATCCTGATTTTGGACAGGTGGAAGTTGATCCCGCTGTGATTAATCTTTCAGCTTTTGAAACTTATTATGACGAAAAAAGACCTTTCTTTATTGAAGGAAATAACATCTTTTATTTTGGTTCAGGCGGGTCAAACAATAACTGGAATTTCAACTGGTCAAATCCCGATTTTTTCTATTCAAGAAGAGTAGGCAGATCTCCTCAGGTAGGGTTAAATGACTCGATAAATGGCCCTACTTATACCCCCCCTGAAACCAGAATAATAAGCGCTCTGAAACTAACAGGTAAATTGGATAATTCCCTTTCCATAGGCGTAATGAATGCAGTTACCGAAAGGACTTTTGCTGACTTATATAATTATAACGGGAGTGCAGAAGTTGAACCTTTGACAAATTATTCTGTAGTAAGAGCATTGAAAGAATTTAACAATTCGAAACAAGGTCTGGGTTTTATCGGGACTTCAGTTTTTCGCGATACCCGTAATTCGGAAATAAAAAAGGCAGTTGGCAAAAACTCATATTCTTTTGGTCTGGACGGTTGGACAGCAATTGATGAAGATGCAACTTATATGCTAACAGGTTATTTTGCCGGTTCTTATACAGCCGGCTCAAAAGAATTTATTTCCAAACTGCAAAAAAGCTCTATAAGATATTTGCAGAGACCTGACAGAAGCTATATGCGATTCGATTCAAGTTTAACCTCACTTTCCGGATATATCGGCCGCATAGCGTTGAATAAGCAGAAAGGCAATTTTTATATAAACTCGGCTTTGGGCTTTGTTTCTCCTGGCTTTGATGTTAATGATATGGGATACCAATGGAGAAGCGATTTAATAAATTTCCATACTGTATTGGGATATAGGTGGTATGATCCTGATGGAATTTTCAGGTATAAATCCATTTATGGCAGCTATTTTAGAAATCAGGATTATGATGGCAACATATTAGCTAACTCTCTTTATTTAAATGCTGATCTGCAGTTTATGAATTATTATGAGATCTCATTGCAGACAAGTTATGACCCGGAATTTTATTCTAATACTTTATCAAGGGGCGGGCCCATTCTTAAAACCCCCGCATCAAAACAATTTAATTTAAGTATATATTCAGACTCCAGAGAAGACCTTGTTCTAAATGCTTATTATAATTATAACGATAATACATTAAAGTCATTTTATAATAATTTCGGCATAAATGCAACATGGAATCCAAGGAGCAATATTAATTTGTCAATTGGCCCTTTTTACGAGCTTAATGTTGATAAAACTCAATGGGTTGATAATGTTAGCGATAATACGGCCACAGCAACTTACAACAACCGTTATATCTTTGCTGAATTGAATCAAAAAACTTATGGAAGCTCTATCAGACTAAACTGGACATTTACCCCTGCATTAAGTTTGCAGATATATCTTCAGCCGTTAGTTTCAGTGGGAAAATATACATCATTTAAGCAAATAGTTAAACCCAGATCATACAAGACAATTGAATACGGCACGAATAATACTTCCATAAGCTACAACAAAAATGATGAAGAGTATACAGTCACTCCTGATAATGGCAATCCTTCACAAACTTTTACGATATCTGATCCCAATTTTAATATAAAATCAGTACGCGGAAATATTATTCTAAGATGGGAATTTTTACCGGGTTCAGCAATGTTTTTTGTTTGGACTCATCAGAAGTTTAATGATCAAAACCCCGGAGATTTTAATTTTAGAAGAGATATTGGAACTTTTACAAAAGGTAATGCAGATAATATTTTTCTGGTAAAAGTTAATTACTGGTTAAACATGTAGACATTTTCTCCACCCAAAGGGCTGCCTGCATTTATCGCATAAAGAGGCAGCCCTTTGAATTTATCAAACGATTTTCCCTACAAGATAGTACTGCTCATTGATGCTATCCAAATAACTCTTTACATCATTAAGAATATCTTTACTAATGACGGCAACTAAACCAATGCCAAGGTTAAAGACAGATCGCATTTCGTCATCAGCAATTTTTCCATTCTCTTGTATAAATTGAAATATTTTAGGAATATCCCAATTATTCCAATCTATTTGCATCCCTAATCCTTCCGGAACAATTCTTTTTGTATTACCGATAATACCGCCACCGGTAATATGAGAAAAACCTTTAATTGTAAATTTATCTTTTAAACCTGATATTAATTTAAGGTAAGACTTATGAACAGTTAAAAGCTCCTCACCCAAAGTCCTGTTCAATTCAGGGAAAAAGTCATTAACCAAATATTTATCCAATAAAACTTTTCTGGCTAATGAATATCCGTTAGTATGCAACCCGGTGGACGGAAAGCCAATCAGCACATCACCTTTAGAAATATTTTTTCCATTAATTATCTTGTTTTTATCAACAATGCCGACAATAGTACCGGAAACATCATATTCGTCCATGGCATAAAATCCCGGCATTTCAGCGGTTTCCCCGCCGATCAAGGCACATCCGTTTTCCCGGCATGCAATGGAAAAGCCTTCAATTACTTTCTCTGCAACATTAGGATCTAATTTGCCGACAGCGAGATAATCTAAGAAGAAAAGAGGTTTTGCACCACAAACAGCAATATCATTTACACAATGGTTAACAAGATCCTGCCCAATAGTATTATGCATGTTGTTAAGACATGCTATTTTAAGCTTTGTACCAACTCCATCCACGCTTGAAACCAATACAGGATTATTAATCCCTGATAAATCAAGTTCATAGAATCCGCCAAAAAGTCCAATTTCCGAAATGACATTTTTAGTAAAAGTAGATTTAGCAAGTTTTTTAATTCTCTTTACTGTTTCATCACCTGCTTCCAGGTCAACGCCGGCACCTTTATAAGTATATTCCAATTTCGACTCCAAATTTATAAAAACTTTCTACCAAAATTTAACTTAATTGGTCTGTATAAACAAGTTTCCCCGGCAGAATTCACTCATTTTATTCGGAAACTAAGATGTTTTTCCCGCTCAACCGGGTTATACAAAGAAAATAGTTGTGATTAGAATGCATAAAAACGTTATTTTTTATTAGAATTTAAGCAATCAGGAGAAAGCTGTTTAATATTTCTACAGTTGAGTATGCAGTTCAGTTCCGGTATTATTTAACTAATTCCCGTATTTGATTTTACATGGCTTAAATATTCCCATTTTTTAGAAAATTTGCTTTATAGCCGCTGTGTAACTGCATATTTATACACCAGGTTTTTAGCTAACAATGCGGTATATTTTTTGTTTATGATAATTCGTATGTTAAATAATTAAACAGTAGGAGTATCATACATGAAAAATGTTGTACGAATAATATTAATGACGTTAGTAGTCGTTAATATTGGATGGGCTCAGCCCCGCGGTGTAATTAAGACCGAAGCTGTTACCGGACCAATGTTAACCGCTATGGGATTGTCTACAAATTCTGTGTCAAACGGATTAGACGTAGTTGGTAACTTAACTTACGTTTACTTATCTGCTTATAATTTTGGTAATGCAGATACAATTCAGACCGCTACTTTTACTTTAACAAGTAAACCGACCGGTTCCAGCACCACATTAACCACTTTAGGCAGTAAGTGGGTATATTTTAAACCTGATGTAAAGGGGACTTATACCGTTAATTTACATATGGTTACTGCTACCGGCTCTCACGATACTACCAAAACCATAACGGCATCAGACTGGGTTGGTGTTGGTAATTTCCAGGGAGTTGCAGGCAATTTTCCTAAATGTATGACTTGCCACGCAAGCAATCCTGCATTTACAGCCATTTATAATAAATGGCAGAATTCCGGGCACGCAAATATTTTTAAAGAACAGCTTACAACAGCCGCAAGTTATAGCGCAAGTTGCATGAAATGCCACACAACGGGTTATAATTTTAATACTGCAGTAAATAATAATGGTTTTGATGATATTGCAACAACATTAGGATGGACATTTACCGGCGTTCCTTCTCAGGCTAAATGGGATTCATTAAAGACATATTATCCTACTTTAGTTAACCACGCAACCATCGGCTGTGAAATGTGCCACGGAGCCGGCTCA
>JAUZPC010000430.1 GCA_030706105.1 Bacteroidota bacterium
AATTCCATAAAAGAAAACGGGATCCGGAAGTTTATTCAAACAGAAAAACAAAAATGGATATGCCCCAATTGCGGAAATATTATCTGCGTTCAAAAGAAAACCTGTGTAGTTTGCGGAGAGAGGAGAAATAGATAATTTTATCATCGACAATAGTGTCATCCCTTCGGGATTTTGGAAGATACAGTTATTCGTTTTTCTACTATCATGTCATCCCTTCGGGATTTCGTACAACAATTTACATTTGTAAATTTTCTTCAAAAATGAATGCTCGATGAAATTAGATCGGCGGCCTAACATTTATATATTTGGAATAGAAGCTCGAAGGGCCGCGCCATTCGGTGGGCGGGCTGAAACGATTGTAAAAAATGGGCACAGCCACAAAGTCAAAATCTGGAGGGCGAAATAATCAGGTAAACCCCTCCCCAAAACCGCCAGTTCTGTTTTTATGCACTTGTGGTAATGTAATTTGTTGAGTATTTTTGGACTGTAAAACGAAATTGGTCGAGATTATGAGCTATTCAAAAGATGATGAAGTAAAAAAGGCGATCCTGGATGCTGCTTTGCGCGTTTTTAGGAAATGGGGTCTGAATAAAACCACCATGGAAGACGTTGCACGCGAAGCCGGTAAAGGGAAAAGTACCTTATATTACTATTATAAAAGCAAAGAGGAAATATTTTATGCTGTAATAATATTGGAGATGCAGCTAATACTCGAAAAAGTCAAAAAGTCCATTGAGGGAATAGTTCCCGGCAAGGAAAAATTAAGGCAGTATATTGTCTCTTCTTTAACGGAAATAAAGAATGCTACTTCAATTTACAGTATTGTGCATGACGAAATGAGAGGAAATAGAAATCTGGTTGATAAACTTAATGAAGTGTTTAATTCTCTTGAGGCAGATTTTATAAAGGATATTCTGCACCAGGGTGTTGCAAACAATGAGTTTTGTTTTGCAGATGAAAAAGAACTTGACCTTGCGGCAAAGGTTATTATCGGTATTATACACTCAATGGAGCTTTATCTATTTATGGAAAATACCGATATTGAACAAATTGATATGGCCGCAAAATTGATCGCAAACGGAATCTAAAAATTTTTTAAACCGATTTCGACTAAAAGACGATAAGCGTTTTGAAGCGTAATGTAATAATGGTAATAGTAAGACATATATCTCCGATTTTTCTCCTTTCTTGCGAAAACGACAGGAAAAATGGCCTGTGTTTGGATTAAAAACCAGCGGAAGATAAAATTTTTTAAATTAAATTCGACTAAAAAACGAAAAACGTATAATGATACAAAGGATAGAATTATGAAAACAAAAAGGATGTTTATATATCTTTTAATTTCAGGTGGTATTTTCCTTTCAACCGGGTGCTCCAAAAGTTCCGGCAAAGATGAAAATAATAAAACTGTAGCAGTTGAAACCGAACAGGTAAAAACAGTTGACGGAAACCAGATAATAGCATACAGCGGTACAATTGAAGAATCAGAATCAATTCCCTTAAGCTTTACTACTGCGGGAAGCATTTCTAAAGTATTGGTTAAGGAAGGGGATTATGTTAAAAGTGGCCAGTTGCTGGCAACACTTAATGACGAGACCTTCCAGAATATGTATAAAATGTCCCTAGCTTCTCTAAAGCAGGCGGAAGATGCATATAACAGACTTCTGCCGATGTATAAAAACGGAAACCTGCCTGAAATTAAATTAATAGAAGTTGAAACCTCTTTACAGCAGGCAAGGTCATCGGCTGCAATGTCAAAAAAGAATGTAACCGACTGCAAATTGTATGCTCCGTCCGATGGAATTGTAGGGCGCCGTTCAATAGAACCGGGGATGAGCGGGATGCCGGGATTTACTGCCATTAACATTGTAAAGATTGAAAAAGTATTTGCCCGGGTTTCAGTATCAGAAAATGAAATTGCCTCAATGAAAAAAGGACAGACAGCAAAAATTGTTATAGCCGCTTTAGGCAATACTGCTTTTACGGGCGTTATTGAAGAAATAGGAGTGCTGGCAGATCCCATTGCACATACTTACAAGATTAAAATTGGAATAACCAATAAAAACAGACAGATCAAGCCGGGAATGATATGCAACGTATCAATAGATAACTTTAAAGCAGGGACAAGATTTGTTGTCCCAAGCCGTTCTGTCCTGGTAGATGAAAAAGGCAATAATTATGTCTATGCAGTAAACCAATCGCAAAACACAGCAGTAAAAAAATATGTAAAGACCGGTGAGCTTCTTAATAACGGGATTGAAATAATGGAAGGACTTAACAGCAATGAAATTATAGTAGTTTCCGGACAGCATAAACTTGTTGAGAATTCAGCTTTGCATATAATTAAGAATTGAGGATATGAGTAATATGAAAAAGAAAATTAAGTTGCTGGAAACTGTTTTACGCTATAAGCAGGTACTATATATTACTACGGCGGTGGCAATCATTTTAGGAATTATTGCGCTAATACAAATGCCGCGGGATGAGTTTCCTGAGTTCAAAATAAGGCAGGGAATTATTGTCGGTATATTTCCGGGGGCAACCTCACATCAGGTTGAAGAACAGTTAACTTCCAAGGTTGAGAATTATTTATTCCAATACAGCTCGGTTGAACGTTCCAAGACATATTCTGTTTCAAAAGAAAATGTAATGGTTATTTATGTTGAAGTATCGGAAAAAGAAAAAGATCCTGCAATGTTCTGGGCCAAACTGCGCCATGGGCTAAATGAGCTTAAAGGGGAACTTCCATCGGGAGTGCTCTCACTTACGGCAGATAATGACTTTGGCAATACTTCGTCACTGCTGCTGGCAGTTCAGTCAGAAACAAAAACTTATAAAGAGCTTGAAGACTACATTAAGAAATTTGAAAACGATGTAAGGAAAGTTAAATCTGTTTCAAGAGTAAAGCATTATGGTCTGCAAAAAGAGCAGATAAATGTTTATATAGACGACGCCTATCTGACTTATTACGGAATAAAACCGCTG
>JAUZPC010000431.1 GCA_030706105.1 Bacteroidota bacterium
CTCCGGGAAAATTTAAAGACAAAGTTGAGTCGGTGCTTAAAAGCAGCATGGTTGATATTGCAAATATAGAATATGGTTATGATAATAAAATCATGTTTAAAGCAAAAAGCAAAGGGAAATCAGTTGTGCCGGTGATAGTTGAGATTAAGCATTTCAAGTAAATCTTAAGTATGTCTTAACTCTGTTTGTTAATTTGTAAGCGGCCTTTTTAGGCCGCTGGTATATTTAAAACATGGGGAATGCAGATATCTGCTAATATTTTTTGAAGGCTGTTCTGATTTCGTTATACCAGGAGGTAAGTGCTGCCTCCTTTAATTTAATTATATCGTCGTGTTTAGCCCCTTGCCTGATGGGGACAATGTTAAACAAGCGGAGATAAACTTTTTCGCGGGTATCTTCATTCACTCTTGGCAATAAATTCCACAAAGTAAAAGCATCTAAAATATTGCTATAGGCAATAACTGAATCAAACCTGACATCTGTATTATTCTCAACATATGCTTTTAGAACACTTCTGGGGTCAGTGGTTACGGGCAGCGAAAGGCTGTTAGCTCTGTAAAAGATTTCGTACGTACCGGGGACAACGGTTTTAATGCCATTGTTGTAAATTGATACTTCTCCGCGCTCAGCCTGCAAAGACCAATTGCTGGTGTCACCCTCTAACAGAAAATCAAGCTCAGCATCTCCATTGTCAATTTTTGTATTATTTATAATTATGTTAAATAAATCCGATGAATTTTTACTTATTGAAAAATTGCCTTTAATAAAATTTATATCGTTCCCGGCCAGTTTAACGGTAGTCTCTTCACCTAAATAAATAACTGAGCCCTTTTTAGAGGTCATTTTGGATTTAGTTTGTGTAAAAGTTTCAAGGATGCTTCCATTTTCCAATGTCCCGATTCCGGGTATCCTTGCCCCGTCAATTGTAACGCTGCCAATTGATGTCTCAATTTGCCAGGTGTCATTTCTGGAAATGAGCAGATAGATTATAAATATTACTAATAAAAAGAGAATAGGCAATATGACGGATAAAAGTTTGTGCCGTGCATAAAAGGAAGTGAGCGGAATTCCGCTTTCTTTACTTTTTTTATACTTTATCTTTTCTGTGCGCGGAACAATGTCTTTTCTTTTTTTCTGCTTTTTCTCTTTAGAAAAAATACCACCAACTAAACCGGATTGTTCTTCCTGCTGTAACTTTTCAGTTTCTTTAAATGTCTTAAACTCATCTTCCTGTATCTCTTCAAGAACTCCACTTACGAAATTCCTTAAAGCAACCGGTATTTCTGTTGAAACCGGAAGAGAAGAAAGAGACTCAAAAATTTCTTTTAATTCCTTAATCTGGATTTCACAATTCGGATGTTCACCCAGATATTCAGTAACTATTGTATTTTCTTCAGGGGTTAGCTCATTGCTTCCAATTTTATATGCATAACTGTTAATAAAAGAACATTCTTCATCAGTAGGAAGAAGAATATTTAATGCAGAATTGAAAAGATTTATTAAGCTTTCAGCGGGCAGCTCCACAAGTTCCGAAATTTTATATAACGGTTTGCCGGCATTAAAAAATAATGCTACAATAAGGCGCTCGTTAAATGGAAGCTGAATGACTCTTTCATTTAACTGCAAATACTTATTTATGGCGGGAGCATTAACGGCCGGTGTTGAAGTGAACTGGCTGAGATATGCTTTCAGAAGCATATCAATTGAGTTGTTTGTAAGCCACTGGAGAAAATTAGAACTGTCCTTGCCGAATTTTATTTTTTCCCAGAGTGTTAAAATTATGGCTTCTGACTGCCTGACGGCGGTAGTTTCATTGGCGCAAATTTGCTTTGCCAGAAAATATACCCTGCCGGACACAAATTCATACAGCTTTTTTAAAGCAATAAAATCACCATTCTTAGCACTCTTTATAAGAGCTTCAACTAATTTATTGTCACTATCCAAAGTTGTTTTCACTTTAATAAAATTCTCCAACGCAAATTAATAAAGAAATGATCAAAGACAAATAGAAAATACACAAAATATCTAAATATTTGTATATATTTAGAGTGATAATATTCGCTAATTTAAAGAACATAATGCAAGAGATATCCCAAACGACAATTGAAAGGGGCATATTGGTTGCCCTCCATACAAATCAAATATCAAAAGAACTGGTAGAAGAACATCTGAACGAACTGGAGGAACTTGCAAATACGGCAGGAGTCCAAACCGTTATTAAAATTATTCAGGATAAATACTCCATGGATGCGGCTTTCTATATAGGAAAAGGGAAAGCGGAAGAAATAAAATCTTTGGTAGAGTTGAATGATATTAATATTGTTATTTTTGATGATGATCTTACCGCCGTTCAGGTTAGGAACCTTGAAAAGCTGATAGAAAGAAAAATAGTTGACCGAAGCGGCCTTATTCTGGACATATTTGCCACAAGGGCAAAGTCAAAGGAAGCAAAGACACAGGTTGAACTGGCACAACTGCAATATATGCTCCCCCGCCTTACAAGGGCGTGGACACATCTTTCCAAACAGTTTGGCGGTGTCGGTACAAAAGGACCGGGTGAAACTCAGATTGAAACCGACAGAAGAATTATACGGTACAGGATAGGCCTGCTTAAAGAAAAGCTGGATAAAATAGAATCCTCCAGGCAGACTCAAAACGCAGGCAGAAAAGAAGAAATTAAAATTTCTTTGGTGGGCTATACAAATGCCGGTAAATCAACGCTTTTTAATCTGTTAACAAAAGCCGGCGTACTGGCAGAAGATAAACTGTTTGCTACTTTAGACAGCACTACGCGGGCATTCCTTCTGGGAAAGGGTAAAAAAGCATTATTAAGTGATACGGTAGGGTTTATAAGAAAACTTCCTCCGCATTTGGTCGCTTCCTTTAAAAGTACTCTTGGCGAAGTTAGGGATGCAGATATTATCCTCCACATTGTGGATGTTTCACACGCATATTATGAAGACCACATAGAAGTTGTTGAAAA
>JAUZPC010000432.1 GCA_030706105.1 Bacteroidota bacterium
ATGCTATTTGAGTCAAAATATTTTCCACAAATCTTTTGACTACTGAAAATTATTAAATGTTAAAAATAAAATTTGTATAAGGCTGAGTGTAATTATGAATAAAGTGGTGATAACACACGCAAAAAGAACTGCTGTCGGTTCCTTTGGGGGAAGCCTAAGCAGCTTTTCTGCACCTCAGTTAGGGAGTTTAGTTATTAAAGCCCTTATTGAGGAGTCAGGAATAAATACAAATTATGTAGATGAAGTTATTATGGGCAATGTGTTAACAGCAGGGCTGGGGCAGGCCCCGGCCAGACAGGCTGCTATCTTTGCCGGGCTGCCTGACAAAACGGAAACTATGACTGTTAACAAAGTCTGCGGAAGCGGATTAAAAGCTGTAATGCTGGCTTATCAGGCAATTGCTTGCGGTGACGCAGATGTTATTATTGCCGGGGGGCAGGAGAGTATGACAAATGCTCCATACATTTTAAAGCATGGCAGAAACGGGTATCATTTAGGCCATTCAACAATATATGACTCTATTGTACTTGATGGATTAACGGATGTATATAATAGTATTCATATGGCTAGCTGTGCAGAGTCTTGTGCAAAAGATTTTAGCCTTTCACGAAAGGAAGTAGATGATTTCGCTGTCAAATCCTATCAAAAGGCATTAGCGGCAATTAAAGAAGGCAAGTTTATAGATGAAATTACTGATATTAAAATAAAAAATAAAACCGGCGAAACAGTTTTTAACACAGATGAAGAACCGGCAAAAGTAAATTATGAGAAAATACCTACATTAAAACCCGTGTTTGATAAAAATGGTATAATAACCGCAGCAAATGCTTCCAGCATTAATGATGGTGCTGCTGCTTTGCTTATTATGTCTGAAGGTAAAGCAAAGGAATTTGGATATATTCCGCTATCTGAAATTGTTGCGCAGAGCTCGGCAGCCAAAGCGCCTATTGAATATCCTACTGCCCCTGCTGATGCAATTGAAAAGGTTCTAAAGAAAGCAAATCTAAATAAAGAGCAAATTGATCTTTTTGAAATAAATGAAGCGTTTGCTGTCGTATCAATAGTAGTAAATAAAATCCTTAATTTGCCTGAGGGAAAAGTAAATGTTAACGGCGGCGCAATTGCTATCGGACACCCGATTGGGGCAAGCGGTGCAAGAATTTTGACAACACTTCTTTATGAGATGAAAAAGCGAAAGGCTAATTATGGCTTGGCCTCTCTATGCATTGGCGGAGGTGAAGCTTCCGCATTGATTGTAAAGAAATATGAATAATAAATATTGCTGATCCGGGGACGCAACCTTCAGGCAATTAGATATAATAAGATGTTATGCTTTCTTTAATGTAAAATAGAAAGTACTGCCAGCATCTATTTTGCTTTCCACCCATATTTTTCCGCCATTTTTTTCAACAAACTCTTTGCACAGCAATAAGCCTAATCCTGTACCTGTTTCTCCTTCAGTACCTGTATTTCTTAATTTTTGATCTATCCTGAATATCTTGTTTAAGTTATCCGCGTCAATTCCAATGCCTGTATCTGCAACAGAAATTTCTATCATATTATTTCCAATTTCTTTTGCAAATATTTTAATCTCACCATTTGTATTAGTAAATTTAACGGCATTTGATAAAATGTTTCTGATAACTGTATTAAGCATTCTTTCATCTGCATATACCGTTAAGGTTTCAGGAACTGCATTAATTATCTTAATCCTTTTTTGCTCAGCTCTGTGATATATTGTATGAATACATTGCAAAACCGCACTAAAAAGAGAATTCTCCACGGGTGTAAAACTTGTTGATTCTTTCTGTATTTCTGCCCATTCCAGTAGATTTTCTAAAAGCTTATATAAATTGTTGGCGGATTTGTCTAATTCTTTATAAATGTGTGAAAGCTCTGCCAGGGTAAAGCTGCTTAAGTCCTGCGTCAGTACTTTAGTCATTCCTAAAAAACCTTGAAACGGGCTTCTCAGATCGTGAGCGATAATTGAAAAGAATTTATTCTTTTCAGAATTTATTTTTTCAAGTTTAAGCTTGGTCTGGGTAAGTTCTTCAATTAAGGCATTCTTTTGCTCTAAATTTGCTTTTATTATGTCATTAGAAATTTTTAAACTTTCATTTAGTTTTATTATAGCTTCTTCAGTCAGTTTGCGTTTTGTAATATCACGAACAATAAAAACCAAACCTGTTGGCTGTCCAGTCGGATTAAGTATAAATTCCGCGTTTGCTTCTATGTCAAGAATGCTTCCATTTGCGTGAATTGCCTTATATTCACCCAAGCCTGTAAATGTACCTTGAAACATTAGTTCTATATTTTTTTGTGCCTTGGGATGATCTTCCGGAATAAGATACTCAAATATAAAATGTCCAATTAGTTCGTCTTTGTTTTGATAGCCGAACATTGCCACTCCCTTTGGCGAAATCATTCGGATACGCCCTTCCAGATCCGTTATGGTTACATCGTCAGGCGATGCGTTAATAAATGACCGGTAAAGTGCTTCGCTTTCTTGTAACGCTGCCTCAGCTAATTTGCGTTCGTTTATATTATATACAAAATTTAGAGTAGCAGGTTTACCTTCCCATCTAAACATGGTAGAATTGATTTCAACCCAAATTATACTGTTATCTTTCTTTAATAATCTGAACTGATATCTGCTTTCAACATCATTTCCGGTTACCCTTTGCTTATATCTTTCAGAAACAAAGTCTCTGTCTTCGGTGTATATGAGGTCTGAAAATGGCATTGCTAAAAGTTCTTCTATCGAATATCCGGTTAAGTTACTCGCCTCAGGATTACAAAACGTAAGTGATGATTCACATATAACCACTATCGCTTCAATGGCATTATCAACCAGCAGCTTGTACTTCTCTTCGCTTTCTTTAAGAAGTTCTTGTGTATGTTTGGTTTCAGTTAAATCACGTAATATGCTCAGAATGTGC
>JAUZPC010000433.1 GCA_030706105.1 Bacteroidota bacterium
AGCACAGCTCTTCTTACAGTCCCGAATTCATCAATATATGCTTTAACATATACAATACCGGAGATGCCATTCTCTTTAGCTGAAGAAGGAGTTACTACTTTAGAGTTTATTCCTTCACGCCCCCCGATTGGTTCAGGCATCTGTGTAACGGCTGCATAATAGATATTGCTTTCTTTAGGGGGTGCCTTTTTCTCTACAGGAGGTAATGGCAGCTTTATAGTAGTATTTGGCCCGGTTCCAGATCCAGTACCGCTTCCTGAGCCTGTTCCCGTCCCTGTCCCGGTGCCTGTACCCGTTCCGGTACCAGTGCCCTTACTTGTACTCGTTGCTACGGCATTAGTTTGCTTAGGCAATATCTTCGAGTCTTTTTTATGGATTATTTTTTCCGGAATAACGTCTTCCTGATCCAAATTACTGACCGGAGGAGTTGCGCTTTCCTGATAAGTGGCTTCCTGGCCGTTTCCGCCACCGCCGCCGCCATCAAGGGAAACTTCCAGCAGATCTGCGGGCTTATCCTTAACGGTATAGTTATAGATAAACATACCTGTAATGAAAACCAAGTGAACAGCAACGGAAAGTAAAAATGAGATACTATCTTTGTTTTTTCTAAACAATTATAAACCTATTCAAATTAAAAACAATTGTATTCAACACTACAGCTTGTTGTTTACGTTATCAACTTTTTTAGTTGAAATAAGCAGCTTTTGTGCCCCGCTTGTTTTTAGTACATCAAGAAGTTTTATAAAATCTCCGTGTTTTACTTCTTTATCCGCTTTTACAATTACATCCTTATTGTTCTTTTTGCCGAACTCAATTTTAATATAAACAGGAAGTTCATTTAGTGATACTTTTGTGTTATTAACATACACTTCACTTGCCGAAGTCATATATACCTCAGCTCCCTGTGTAATTTCCTTTTCTGCAGTAACAGACTCCGGGAGCTTAACCTTGAACGAACCTGAAATCAGGAATGGGGAGGTAATCATAAAAATAATGAGCAGCACCAGTACCACATCTGTAAAAGGAGTAATATTAATTTCTGAAAAATCTTTTTCGTCTAATTTATAACGTCTGGCCATTTTAAAACCTTAATGATTAGTTAGCTTGATCTTTTTTAATTACATGCGCAATTTCATGAATCGAATCTTCAAACAATGGTAAAGTAAGACGAAGTTTTTTTATGAAATAGTTATAGAACATTACAGCAGGAACCGCAACAAATAAACCTGCAGCAGTTGCAATTAAAGCTTCCGCAATTCCTGACATTACTTTTGTGTAGTTCTGAGTATCCTGAACTGAAAGAGCGGCAAATGACCTAATGATGCCAAGTACAGTACCGAATAAACCGATAAAAGGAGAAATTGCTCCTAATGTTGCTAATACCCCTAATCCTTTTTCAAGTTTTGAGACTTCGCGGTCTAGTCTGGTTACGGAAGAATCAATTAGCTCTGCCTTATTGTAATAATGATGGTCAATCATATAGCGGAAAACCGGAGCTAACGGATTAATTACTTTAAATAAAAATATTTTTGACTCAGATTGCTTGCAATATTCAATTGCTTCTGTGGGTTTATTCTTTTCCAAAGCAGTTTTTACTTTAAAAGTCAGATCTTCAGTTTTATCTTCTTTAATGCCTTTAAACGTAAAATACTTTTCAATAATCACTTTAAGAGATAAGATAGAACAAATAATTAATACAAAAATTGTATAACCGCCTTTTACTAATAGATCAAATAGTGATTCATTCATAACAAATAACCTTTTAATGTAGTTCTAAAATAATAATATAATGTTGAGATTAATTCTGTTCACTTGCTGCTGTTTTTTTTTGTCTGAAATACTCAATTACTCCCGGCAAAACAGAAATCAAAATAATAGCAATTATTACAATTGAAAAATTGTTTTTTACAAAACTTAAATTACCGAAAAAATAACCTCCAAAAGTAAAAAGTGCAACCCAAAGAATACCGCCGACAATATTATAAAGGATAAATTTTGGATAAGTCATACTTCCTATACCGGCAACGAATGGAGCAAACGTTCTAATTATCGGAATAAAGCGGGCTATAATAATTGTAACCCCTCCATGCTTTTCGTAAAACTGATGAGTGCGCTCCAAATGTTCTTTCTTTAGAAATTTTATTTTCTCTTTTTCAAAGATCTTTGGACCAATAAAATGGCCGATCCAATAATTTGCAGTATCGCCAAGTATTGCAGCTATTGATAAAATTAAGAATACAACATAGATATCCAACTTACCAATTGCAGCAAATGTTCCAACTGCAAAGATGAGGGAATCTCCCGGCAAAAAAGGAGTAACAACCAAACCGGTTTCACAGAATATTACAATAAATAAAATAACATAAGTAAGCGTTCCATACTGAGAGATTATATTACCTAAATGTATATCAAGATGCAAAAAGAGATCAATCAAATATTTGATGGTTTCCATAAGTCCAATAATTTTTTAAATATATCTTTTAAAAGTAACAAAAGGTGGAATAGTTGTAAAGATATAAAAGAATTATCACCAGATAGGTAAGTTTTTTCCCCTCTTAATTAAAATAAAACATCCCTTTTAATTTGGTATATATATTTAATCGATTTGCGGTTATAGAAAAGCCCAACCCTTCATACTACGATAGGATTATGGTGACAAAGGGTGGGATTCCTGATTTTCGATTTGTTTCCAATACACTAAAGAGCAGTGTTTACAAAAACAATTGTCTTTATTACGGATAAAACCTTATACCGATTGCCGTGTCAAAAGCAGTACCATAGTTTGGGGAAATTCCTAATAGCAGGCCGATTTCTAAAAAAATATCAAGCGGGGTATTTCTGGGGGTAAAATCTATTCCCAAGATGCCTCTTGCTGCAAGACCTGTACCATTATCCCTAAAGTAGAAATGATCATGTCCTTTGTTCTCAAAGTAATAG
>JAUZPC010000434.1 GCA_030706105.1 Bacteroidota bacterium
GCAGTTATTAAAAGCATCAGGCTTTGATGAACTCAAGATACTTTGCCTTGATATGACTAAATTTAAAAGCTATCAAGACTTTATGGATTATTGGTATAACTCGCACCAGACCGATTTAATTGATTATCATCTGTGGGATTCCACAAAAGACAATTGGGATAATTATCTTCTTCTTCTCAAGAAATATCCGGGTGATGCCTACGAATACGTTGGCGACTATACATTCAGCATCTCTGATTCCATAACTAAAGGAACAATTTTCCTTAATCCCGGATTAAATTATTTCTTCTATGCTTTAAGAAAAGGAGGGGTAACAGGCAGTTTTAATGAAACATTCTTTAATATTGTAAAAGACTCAGTTAATACAATTACACTGCAATATCAAAATGAAGCACCGGATTTTTCTGACACACCACATCCGCCTGACTTTGCAGTAGGCGTTAAGCTAAACATAGTATTAAAATGGGTTTGCAACGACCCTGACTTTGATAATTTAACATATAATGTATATTTAGGTACATCATCATCACCACCTTTGGTAGCTCAAAATATTACTTCATCTGAATATACACCTCAACAGAATTTACTTCCTAATACCCGATATTATTGGAGAGTTGAGGCTTCTGACAGCAAACATGTCGTTGTTTCGAGTTATGTCTGGAGTTTTACAACAGGACAGTAACAATTTTATTAAATCAGATTTATTAAAAATAAACATGAATTTAAAATGAAAACTAAATTATTATTTTTGCTGGCAGTATTTTTATTTGGGATTAACATCCAGATTGTTCCGCAACAGCAGACAAAAAAAATTACGATGGCTGTACTGTATTTTGAGAATAACAGTATCGTGGACAAAGAAAAACTTGAGCCTTTAGGTAAAGGTATGGCTTCAATGCTTATTACGGAATTGACCAAAGTGAAAGCATTTAAAGTTGTTGAGCGTGAAAGGCTAAATGACGTACTTGCCGAACTGAAGCTTGCTCAAACCGGTGTTATTGAACAATCAACTGCTCAAAAGATAGGAAAACTGCTTGGGGCACAAACATTGCTGCTTGGCAGCTTTATGAATTCGTTTGGATCAAAAATGCGGGTTGATCTTAGAATTGTTGAAACCGAAACAGGACTTACGCTTAAAGCTGAAGAAGTTACAGGAGATCTGGAAGACCTTTTTGACGTAATGAAAGATTTGGCTTTGAAAGTAACTGATAAATTTGACATCCAGCTTTCTTCTGACGAGAAAAACGAGTTAGAACAAAACAAGAAGGGTGTTAACGTTGAGTCTTCACTCCTCTACTCCCAGGCTGTAAACCTTGAAGATGCCGCGAGAGAGAATTATAAAACAGGGAATAAGACTTCGGCTATAGATACTTATAAAAGCGCAATAGATCTTTATAACAAGGCGCTAAAGATTAATCCAAATCTTACTGACGCAAAAATAAAGAGCAACAACTTAAACGGTCTTATTACTGAAATAAATGCTCCGGAAGTAAAAATTGAAAAGATTCCCCCTCCAACGGTTACAATAATTGAACCTGCCGATTATGAAAAAGGCAGTGTTGTTCATAAAGAAGCCGTAATTGCAATTAGATTCAAAGTTGAGGACGCAAACGGAATTTCCAAAGTGGATGTTAATAATAAAGATGCTGAGAAACTGTCAAATGGTGAGTATATCTGCAATGTATCACTGGTTTCCGGCATAAATGACATTACCGTCTCTGCATTGAACAACAAGGATTACCAGACAAGCAAGTTTATAAGAGTTGTTGTTCCTAACCCCAACAGCGGTACCATAATATCCATTACCGAGCCTACAGTTTCTCGAGGAATAAAAATTGTAAGCAAGAAAGATTTAATTACAGTTAAAGGTACGGCGGTTGACGTAAGCGGCATCTCTGAAGTAACGGTGAATAACCGGGTTGCTTCTCTTAATCCGAAAGGCGAGTTTTCCATTCAGATGAATTTAGAGCTTGGTGAGAATAAACTGGTTGTAAAAGCTACCAATACGAATAAAATAGTTAAAACAGACACTTTTACTGTAGTGAGAAATGCCGAAGAATTACTTGCCGGTGGAAGGTATATAGCCTTTGTAATCGGCATAAACTCATATTCCGGATATTGGAGACCGCTTAATAATGCCCTTAATGATGCAAAAGGGATGGCGGAAATCCTTAAAAACGAATACAAGTTTGATGAAGTTATCACTCTTTTTGATAAAGATGCTACGCGGAAAAATATCATACAGAAATTTGAATGGCTTGCAAACAATCTATCGAAGGATGATAATTTGTTAATATTCTATTCCGGGCACGGCCAGTTAAATAAAATATTAAACAAAGGGTATTGGGTACCTGTAGATGCATCTTCAAACTCTGTAGCCGATTATATCTCCAATAGTGATATTAAAACATTTTTAGGCGGCATACCCAGCAAGCATACTTTTCTTGTTACTGATGCCTGTTTTGCAGGTGATATTTTCAGGGGCAGCTCACAAACAGAGCAGGTTCAATTTGATCCCAATAATATGGATAAATATTATAAGGAAGTTTACAGAAAGCAGTCCAGACTTGCCCTTACATCAGGGGGACTTGAAGAGGTTATGGATGCCGGTAAAGAAGGGCACTCAATATTTACTTACTATTTGTTAAAAGCATTAAAAGAAAATAATAAAAAATATGTTGATGCTTCGCAGCTATTCAATGAATTCAGAGTAGCGGTTTCAAACAATTCCGAGCAGACACCTCAACTTCAATCCGTAAAGGATACAAATGATGAAGGCGGCCAATTTGTATTTATAAAAAAATAAGACCTGCCCTTAAAGCCGTCCGGATTCGGGCGGCTTTTTTATCTTATAGCGGGAATAAACTTTGTGATTAGAAGAATAACAGCAGGAAAATTATTTACTAAATTTAATTTATTATTCCATATAAATAAC
>JAUZPC010000435.1 GCA_030706105.1 Bacteroidota bacterium
ATTCAAAAAGCAGCAATACTCTCCGCCAACAGGCCGGAATGGGGTTATGCTTTTTACGCGATATGGAAAAATCATTCCATCGCAGTACCTATAGATTTCTTGTCCAAGCCGGCAGAAATTGCTTACATATTAAAAGACTGTAGGCCGGAAGTTATTTTCTGCTCTTCTGAATTGGTTAAAGTTATTGATGAAGTCAAAACTCTAATTGATTATGATATCCGGTGTATTGTATTTGAAGAAGAGAAGTATTAAGCAGCCGACTATGAACCGGAAGAACTTGATGTACAGGATGTTCACGCTACTGCGGTACTTGTATATACATCCGGCACCACAGGCTCCCCTAAGGGTGTGATGTTGTCTTATGATAATTTAATAGCAAACATAGACTCGGTAACAAACAATATAAAAATTTTCAATTCTGAACGAAATGTAATGGTGCTGCTGCCGCTGCATCATATTTTGCCGTTATTAGGAACGATGATAATGCCATTGTACGTTAATGCAACAATTGCATTTGCCTCTTCCATGGCTTCAGAAGATATCCTAAATGTGCTGCAAAAAGCTAATATCAGAATTATGATTGGCGTACCCCGTTTGTATGAAGCTTTTAGAAAAGGGATTATGGATATTATCCATAAAAGCTTTGCTGCTAATACCATGTTTAAACTTGCACGGGTTGTAAACTCCAGAGCTTTTTCAAAAATACTATTCAAGAAAGTTCATCAGAAATTTGGCGGCCATATGGATTATATGGTCTGCGGCGGCGCAAAGCTTAATGAGGATATGGCAAATGATTTTAAGACTTTAGGTTTTGAAATGCTTGAAGGATTCGGTATGACCGAAGCCTCCCCTATGATAACATTTACCCGGCCGGGCAGATGGAGAATAGGCTCTGCCGGAGAACCTATGCCCGGAGTTACTATCAGTACCGACAATGGCGAACTTATTGCCAAAGGACGTAATATCATGAAAGGATATTACAACAGACCGGAAGAAACCGCCCAGGTTATCAAAGACGGCTGGCTGCATACGGGCGACCTTGGTTTTGTTGACAAAGATGGTTTTATTCACGTAACTGGAAGGCTTAAAGAAATAATTATCCTTTCAAACGGTAAAAACATAAATCCTGAAGAAATTGAGAACCATCTAAAAGAGAGCTCTCCCTTTATTAATGAAATTGCCGTATTCTGTAAAAACGACTTAATAAATGCTGTCATCTTTCCTGATTTTGCTAAGTTGAAAAATGAAGGTGTCGTTAACATTGAAGAAAAATTCAGATGGGATGTAATTGACAAATACAATAGGAATTCCTCTTCATATAAAAGAATATCAAAGTTCTTTTTGTGCAAAGAAGAACTTCCCAAAACCCGTTTAGGAAAAATTCAGCGTTTTAAGCTGGCTGAGCTTACAGACAATACCAGTAAAGAAAAAACTGTAAAACCGGAGCCGCAGAATCAGGAATATAAGGTTATTAAAGAATACCTTATGGAACAGAAACAAAGCGATGTTTCTCCTGATGACCATATTGAAATAGATTTAGCACTTGATTCTTTGGATAAAGTAAATTTTCAAGTGTTTCTTGAGTCCACTTTCGGGATAAAACTTAACGATGACGTCTTTGTTAACCACCCCACGGTAGAAAAACTCTCCAATTATATGAGGGAGAAGAAAAACAAGTTTTCTGTTGAGACTGTTAAATGGGCGGAAATATTCAAGGAGAAAGTTGACCTGAAACTTCCCAAAAGTTGGTTTACACACAATCTTATTAATAAAATTTCAAAATACGCCTTTAAGTTATACTTTAGGTTAAAAGGAGAAGGTACAGAGAACCTTCCTCAGGGCCCTTTTATCATAGCATCTAATCATCAAAGTTTTTTTGATGGCTTATTTGTGTCTATTTTCTTAAAACGAGAGATACTTAAAAATACATATTTTTATGCTAAGGAAAAACACATCAAGCATCCGTTAGTAAAAGCATTGGCCAACAGGAATAATGTTATCGGGATGGATATCAACAAAGACCTTAAACAGTCATTGCAAAAGCTTGCTGAAGTATTAAAAAAGAAAAAGAATATAATAATCTTCCCGGAAGGATCCAGATCTTTCTCAGGATCATTGGGTGAGTTTAAAAAGTTCTTTGCAATTCTTAGCTTAGAGTTTAATGTACCGATAGTTCCTGTAGCCATTCAGGGTGCTAATGAAGCACTACCCAAGGGAAGTATTTTTCCAAGGCCATGGCGCAAGATTAAAGTTAAGTTCCTAAAACCCGTTTATCCTAATGGATACAATTACGATACACTGACAAGCTTAGTCTTTAATCAGCTCTCCAGGGAAATGGAATAACCTCTTTAGTTCCACCTAATATTTGTTCTCCCCCCCTCCTGCAAATGAGAGGGGAGAACATGTTAACTATTTAACCCCCTTTTACACATAAAGTCATATTAACACAAATATTACTATGCATACAAACAGTAAAAAGAAATAACGCATTTGTTCTGATGAAATGCATATGCACAAAACATTTTATTCATATACAAAGAATCGAGAGTAGAAGTCCGGCAAAGCTGCACTGGTAATGACCTAAAATAAATTCACGGAAAGAGGAACAATTTAATAAAGCGTTAAGAAATAAATACGGGGCGGAAAGTATAACTGCCGAAGGTGCTACAATCTACCGGATGCAAATATTTAGTTAAGCATTTAAAGCTACTTTATTTATTTCAGCGGAATTAAATTGTTCCTAGTGAATTTATTTTAAGTCTTGAACTTTTGGTTCTTTTCTTTCAAGAGAAAAGAACATAAAAATATTAAGGACATTACCATTAGGATTTACGTCTAATAAGCAAAAGCAATATTCACATTTTGTTTCAATTCAACTAATAGATTTCCAGAGTCCCTTATCTCTTAATAACCTGCATAAAAAAAAAGCTGC
>JAUZPC010000436.1 GCA_030706105.1 Bacteroidota bacterium
ACTTTTATTTACAGCAGGTTTTTTGCGGTTGCATTGTTTATTTTTCTTAATTTTGTTTATATCACTTTGTTCATTTGGATATTTACCTCCTCCCTTTTAGGGATATGGGCCATTAATATCTTCTGGCTGCCATTATTTTATACTTTTGCATTTATTACTATTTTAGCGCTTATTTTCTTATGCGGTATTCTTACAAGAAATTCTACTCTGGGAATAATATTAAGCTATTTGATTTTAATGTTTCAGCCGGTATTAGCCGGTTTGCACAGTGCAGATAAATTATTTCCCGGTTCCCCTTTTCTTAAAGGGCTTATAAATACTCTTTATTATATTCTGCCAAAAGTAAATGAATTATTGGTCACAATCCCAAAGACATTAGTTCTTGGCGGATTTATTGAAAGTTATCAGCCGTTTATTACCTCACTGCTTTTTGCTACAGCGGCTTTTGGAGTCAGTGTTTATTTGTTCAATAAAAAAGATTTTTAGTAATGCGTAGAATTTGTATAATTTTTACTTTGGCCTTTATTGTTATAGCCGGCGGCTGCAGCCCCAAAAGGGTTCAGAATGATTTTTCATCTGAACAGATTAAGGATTTAGACAACATTCCTTATAATACCCGGTTTCTTATATATATGAATATTGAAAAGCTTAAGACTTCCAGCCTTTGGAAGAATAACCTTAAGTCCAGCCTTCCCGGAGCACAAAGCAGTATCTGGATGGATAAATTTGAAAAAGTCTCAGGTATTAAACTACAGCAGAATATTTCAGAGTTTTATGCTGCCGTTACAGAAAATGACAATAATTTTAAACTGCTTGTCTTGAATTCTAACTACAAAAAGATAAAAAACTCTTTTCTAAGTTCTGATTTGTTTAATCATCAAACAATAGGCAATAAAATCCTATTATCTGCAAAAGATGAACATAATTATTATTATTTTATTACTGATAAATTGCTGGCCTCCTCTTCAGACTCTGTTATAATTATTAATTTAATGAATAATAAGAACAAGAAAATAACAGACAATCCAAAATTTATGAAAGCAGCCAATTCCATTTTTAATAAAAAGTATTATTGGATGGCTTCCGATGACAATACGTACTTTTCAGATTATTTGAAAATGCTTTCAAGCTCTGAAAAGGGAATGGCGTCCGAACTTATATCATCGGTTGTAAGTTTTACAATTGCTGCTGACTTTAAGGATGAATCAAGGTTAGAATTCAGTTTGGGCTGTAAAGATGCCAAAAGCGCATTTTTAATAACAAGCGGTGCAAAAAGTGCTATTTCCATGGGATTATTGACACATAATGACAAAGCTCTGGACTTTATGTTCAGCAAATTAAAAATAGAAAGATTTGAGAGTTTTGTTAAAATGAATTTAGAATTAACAAATGAAGATATTATTCAGTTGCAAGAAATTAATAAAAATAAATAACAGTAAATTATATAGGCATTAGTATGGAAAATAATTTAAAATTAGAAGATCTTTTAGGCAAGACATCAAATGATAGTGTTGAAGCTATAAACAGTGTAGCTATTATTGGTGCCGGCATTATGGGGCAAGGAATTGCACAAACAATTGCTTCGGCAGGCATTGAGGTTATTATTATTGAAATTGATGAAGAACATCTCAATAAATCAAAAGCGTCCTTATCAGATAGTATCGACCGTGAAATAAGACGCTGGGCCATGACCCAATCTGAAAAAAAATCCATCCTTAGCCGTGTTACCTGGAAACTGGATTTAGAAGTAATTAAAAATTGTGATTTAATTATTGAAGCCGTTGATGAAGATTTTGAACTTAAAAAATCCATATTCAAAAAACTGGATGCCTTGGCAAAGCCGGATACAATCTTAATTTCCAATACTTCCACATTAAGCTTAACAAAAATAGCCGAAGCTACTTCCAGAAAAGATAAAATTATAGGGATGCACTTCCTGCATCCGGTACCCAAAGTTCCGGTTGTGGAATTAATTAAATGTCTTCATACTTCAAAAGAAACGATGGATACCATAAAAACATTTGCCGGTAAAATAGGCAAAACTCCGGTTGAGGTATATGAATACCCCGGTTATGTAACAACCAGGGCAATAATACCATTATTAAATGAAGCAATGTACATACTTCTTGAAGGTGTTGCAACAGCAAAAGATATTGATACTGCAATGCGTCTCGGATACAATTTTCCGTTCGGTCCGCTTGAAATGGCAGATATGATGGGCCTGGACGAAGTTTTAGCCTGGATGGAATCTATGTGGCAGACTTTAGGTGAACCCCGTTTCCGTGCCTGCCCTATTTTAAGAAAATTAGTAAGAGAAGAAAAACTTGGTAAAAAAACCGGTGAAGGTTTCTTCAAATATGATGAAAATGGAAAAATTATAGATTAAAAATTTTTAAGGAAATTAATTAAATGAAAGTATTAGTTTTAAATAGCGGCAATTCCTCAATAAAATACCAATTTATTGATACAGACACTAAATTTGCCCTGGCAAAAGGTGTAGTTGAACGTATAGGAATGAGCAGTGCAATTCTTACCCATAAACGCCACGATGGTGATGCAGTTAAAATTGTTGGTGAAATTTTAGATCACTCCATAGCAATTGAATATGTTCTTGGCGTATTGTTAAGCAAGAACCATGGTGTTATTGACAGTAAAGACGATATTGAAGCTGTAGGCCATAGAGTTGTTCACGGAGGTGAAACTTTTTCCGGTTCTGTTTTTATTACAGATGAGATTATTAAAGTTTTAGAAGACAACATTGAACTGGCCCCATTACATAATCCGCCTAACATAAAAGGTATTGAGGCAGTTAAAAGAATTATGCCCGATACCCCTCAATGCGGCGTGTTTGATACTGCATTTCATGTTAAGATGCCGCCCCATGCATTTTTATATGGTATCCCTTATGAACT
>JAUZPC010000437.1 GCA_030706105.1 Bacteroidota bacterium
AACAAATGCTGAAATACGGCAAGGAATACTCATTCCTGCCTATAAATAATTGACATAAGCACAAAAAGAAGCGATGCATTCATTATGCATCGTTTCTTTAATTTAGCTCAAGTTACTGTAATATTTCTTTTACCATATTAAAGAGAGCTTCATTTTTATATGGCTTAGAAATATAATGCGTAAAGCCTTTTGAGAGGAACTCTTCCCTATCTCCTTCCATGGCAAATGCCGTAATTGCAACTATAGGAGTATATTTATAATTGTCATATTTTCTTATTTTCCGCACAGCATCAATTCCGTTTATACCAATACCGAGATTTATATCCATCAGAATAATTGAATAATTTTTAGTTGTCACCTTTGCTATTGCTTCTTCTCCCGTATCAACTACATCTACCTTACCTAAAGTTTTAAGCAGAATTGAAGCTATTAATTGACTTGATGAATCATCTTCAACAAGCAATATTGATTTTTTGCCTCTGGCCGCTGCTTTAAATGGCATTACTTTGTCCAACTCCACATCATCATCTGTTTTGGAGGCTGCAACCGCCTGCTCATTAACCGGAAAAGATATTGAGAAAACAGATCCCTCGCCAATTTTGCTTTCAACCGAAATTTCTCCATTCAACAGGTTAACCAGCTTTTTAGTAATAGTTAAACCCAAACCTGTCCCTTCAAAACGCCTGTTAAGCCCTTCACTAACCTGCCTGAACTCCTCAAATATTAATTTAGTCTTATCTTCGGGAATGCCGATACCTGTATCTTTCACTTTTATGACAGCAAGTTTCTTTGTGCCATCAACAATTACCATGTCAGTCTCTACAACAACTCCGCCCTTTTCAGTATATTTGATGGCATTAGTCAGCAAATTATTCAGAATATCCCTCAATATTCTCTTGTCGGCCAGGATGGATATATCCGGATAATGAATAGAAGTATTTAGATAGATTCTCTTAATAAAGGCAGCCCCTTCAAATAATTTTGTATGTCCTTCAACAAATTCTGCTAAATTTATAGCAGAATAATCTATTTCAATTTTATTTGCTTCAATTCTTGAAAGGTTAAGGATCAGGTTAAGAGTTTCTAAAAGCCTATTCCCGCTATAGGAAATATTTTTTACCATTTCTTTCAGATTAGGATTTGTAATTTCATTTTTTAGTATATCTGCAAATCCCAAAATGCCCATCATAGGAGTCCGTAATTCATGGCTCATGTTGGAGAGGAAATATGTTTTAACCTTATTGCTTTCTTCTGCTTTTTCTTTAGCTTGTATTAATTCCTGAATAATATGTTTCTTTTCAGTAATATCTTCCTTAATTCCTACAAAATTAACAATTCTGCCCTCGCCGTCTTTAATGGGAGAAATTGAAGCAGTTTCCCAAAAATATTCTCCGTTTTTTTTCTTATTAAGAAATTCACCTTTCCAGTCTTTGCCGCCGGTTATGGTTTCCCACAGTTCTTTGTAAATCTCTTCTTTATTAAGCCCCGACTTAATAATACTTGGCTTTTGACCAATTGCTTCACTCAAGCTATAACCGGTTATTTGTAAAAATCTTTTATTCACATATTCTATCCGGCCGGAAACATCAGTAATAATAACGGCTAAAGAGCTTTGTGCAACAGCAGTAGAAAGTGTTCTTAATTTTGATTCGGCAGTTTTTCTTTCTGAAACATCTCTCATTATTGCAACAAATCCGGTTGAATTATTATTACCATCAACCATATTTGAAAATGAGATAGATATTTCAAGGTTTTTTCCTTTTTTATTAACTGAAGAAAGCTCTCTTTTCCAGCTTCCTTCAGATCTAATTATTTGGGCTATTTGAGAGAAAGCGACTTCCCGTAATTTTAGGTTAAGAATCTCCCCGGCTTTTCTGCCAACAACCTCTGAGCTTGTAAATCCATAAAGATGTTCTGCAGCCTTATTCCAACTCTTTATGTTAAGGTCGTTATCTGTAGAAATAATGGCATCTGATACGTTTAATAACAATTGCGCCTGATATTTAAGCAGCTCTTCATACTCCGCTTTATCTTCATTATTTTTAAATACACTAAGCGCATATGATATATTTGATGCTATTTCTTTAAGCAGCGATATTTCTTCAGAGTCAAAGAAATTCACTTCAGCAGCATAAAGAGAGAACAATCCTATTACATTAGTATCTACATATAGCGGGAAAGCAATACACGAATTATAGGCATTATTTAAAGCAGTTTCATAGAAGAATATCATTTCAGGGTCTGACAAAATATTATTTGACCAGACAGGCCTGTTATTACGGACTGCACGTCCTGAAATACCGGACGCATTTGGGGAATCGTCAATTTTGATTTTAATTTTGTTAAAAATCTCTTTATCGTTTCCGCGCAGTGAAACAGGAATTACCTCGTTATTTTCCCAATTAATAAATCCGGCCCAGGCAAGTTTGAATTTACCGATATCATAAGCAATGTCAGTAATTTTATTAAACAGCTCTTCCTTGTTTGAGACCCTTACCAACACTTTATTTGTTTCGCTTAAGAATGAATAAAGCCTGTTAAGTTTTAATATTTTATCCTGCTGCCTTTTCTTTTCAGTAATGTCATTAATCATACAATATGCCTGAGTTGGTACAGCTTTTCCATTGTAGTCAATTCCGGCATCGAGAGACCCTATAAAGACCTTATTATTTTTTGTAAGGAATTCAAATTCGACATTAAATATCTCACCTTGTGTAATTAAGTCCTGAAAATTCTTTTCAAACACAGGATGATATTTTTTAGTTATAATATTTTTAAAAGGCTTGCCTGCTACTTCGCTAACCTTGTACCCAAAAGCTTTTAGCCATTTGGCATTTACTGCTAAAATGTTGCCGTCGAGATCCAATAATTGATATGGCAAGGGTGCATTTTGGAACAACTGTTTAAAT
>JAUZPC010000438.1 GCA_030706105.1 Bacteroidota bacterium
GTAGTGAAAATTGGAATAAACTTTTACTTATCCTGACTACACCGGTTGTTTTTGTGGCAGGGAAAAGGTTTTATACAATATTCTGGACTAACTTAAAGCATTTTACTGCCGATATGAATTCTTTGGTGGCAGTTGGTACAGGGGCAGCCTACTTGTATAGTCTATTAATTACTTTATTTCCTGAAGTATTACTTGGTGTGCATAAAACCCATTTAAATCACGTCTATTTTGATACTGCTGCGGTAATAATTACTTTAATTCTTATGGGAAGGTATTTAGAAAGCAGGGCAAAATCCAAAACTAATATGGCCGTTAACAAACTTGTTGACTTAAATCCCAAGACCGCCATTGTTAAAAGAGATAGTCTGGAAATAGAAATTGAGACAAAAGATTTGCAGATTGATGATATAGTAATTGTTAAACCGGGCATGCATATACCGGCTGACGGAAAGATTATTGCAGGAGCAGCAGTTGTTGATGAATCAATGCTATCCGGTGAGAGTCTGCCGGTTGAAAAGGGCATAGGTGCAAAAGTATTTGGAGGTACAATTAACAAAACCGGCGCATTTGAACTAAAAGTTACTGCTCTTGGAACGGAATCTTTATTAGGACAAATAATAAAGATGGTTGAAGAAGCGCAGGGATCAAAGGCGCCAATACAAAATTTAGCGGATAAAGTTGCTTCAATATTTGTCCCGGCAGTAATCGGAACTGCATTAGTCACTTTTATCGTTTGGTTTATCATTGGCGGGCCTGCGGGCTTTAATATTGCCTTAATTAACTTTGTTGCCGTTTTGATAATTGCCTGTCCTTGCGCTTTGGGATTAGCTACTCCAACCGCAATTATTGCTGCTACCGGAAAAGGAGCATCAAAGGGTATTTTAATTAAAGATGGTGAGAGTCTGGAACTTGCAAACAAAATATCCACTATCGTTTTTGATAAAACAGGAACCATAACCGAAGGCAAAATTACGGTTACTAAAATACTTTCATACAATGCCGCTGAATATGATGTACTCAAATATGCTGCATCTGCAGAAAAGTATTCTGAACACCCATTGGGTTCGGCAATTGTTAAATTTGCCGGCTTTAGGGAAATTGAATTGCTTATGCCTGAAAATTTTACAAATATTCCAGGCAAGGGTATTAAGGCAAATATTAATGGAAAGCAGGTACTTGCAGGTAATGCTTCTTTAATAAACGATCATAATATTGATATTAGAGATTCTATTAATAATGTTATTGAAGAATCAAAAAAGGGCAGCATTATAATATATGTAGCAATTGACAATAAACTTTCCGGCATTATTACTCTTGAAGATAATTTAAAACCAAATGTGGTGGAAATAATTAATGAACTGAAAAGGCGAAAAATTAAATCAGTGATGTTAACTGGTGACAATAAAAGAATTGCTGAAATTATTTCGCAAAAAATAGGTATTGACAGTTTTGAAGCAGAAGTACTCCCTCAATACAAGGCAAATGCAGTAAAAAAATATCAGACAGAAAATGAGATTGTTGCTATGGTTGGGGATGGTATAAATGATGCACCGGCTCTTGCTCAGGCTGATATTGGTATTGCGATTGGCTCTGGTACTGACATTGCAATAGAGACAGGCTCCATAGTGCTGATAAATAATAATCTTCAGGGAGTAGTTGATGCCATAAGGCTTTCACATAAGACTATTCAAATTATCAGGCAAAATTTATTCTGGGCTTTTATTTATAACATTATTGGAATTCCGTTAGCAGCAACCGGGAATCTTGATCCAATGATTGCTGCGCTGGCAATGTCTCTTAGTTCTGTTTCAGTAATATCAAATTCGTTAAGGTTAAGAAAATTTAAATAGAATTATTTAACCTCTCAACTTATCTAAAATACTGTTCAGGTGATCAATTTCCTGGCTGTTAAGATTGTTCATTAGCTTATGGAGTTCGGGATTATATTCATCTAAATCTGATAGCAGCTTTAATCCTTTTTCAGTGATCTTTACATCTACATTTCTCCGGTTAGTAGGGCAGATATCCCGCTCTACTAAGCCTTTTATTCTCAGCTTTTCAACAATTCTGCTTGCATCGGACATCTTGTCAAGCATTCTTTCCTTTATAAGTTTTATCGTAGCAGGATTTGGAGATTGTCCGCGTAGAATTCTTAGAACATTAAACTGTTGAGGGGTAATGCCAAAAGGTTTAAGCAGTTTAGCCTGATTCTCCATTAACCAGTTTGATGTATATAAAATATTTATAACTGCTTTTTGATGCGAATCTTTAAATCTTACTTGTTTTATTTCGTCTTCAATTTTCATAAAATAATTTTCTAAGTTGAAATCAAATGTAAACATAAAAAATGTAATCTTAAATATGTTTTATACAAAATTAAAGCAGAACAACTAAAGCTAAAAGGAAGTGAGGAATCTATTGCCGGATTTGCAATAGATATCCTCGATTCATTCATATATAATTTAATATTAGCTATTCTTTTTATTTTTTCTTAATTAATTCTATGTTACAATTCATAGTAACTTCTTTACCTACAACAGCTCCGCCGGCTTCAACCAGATTATTCCATTTTAACCCATAGTCAAAACGGTTAACTTTTCCCATAATTTTGAAGCCGACTCTCTCATTACCCCAGGGATCTTTAACAGTTCCACCATACACTACATCAAGTACAATAGGTTTAGTTACATCGCGCATAGTAAAGTTACCCTTCAGCTTATATTTATTACCGTTAACTTTATATAATGAAGTTCCCTTAAAAGTAATTTTTGGAAATTTTGCTGCATTAAAAAAATCATCTGATTTTAAATGATTATCGCGTTGTTCATTTTCCGTATTTATACTGTTAACATCAATTGAAAACTCAATATTTCCTTTAGTAAAGTCGTTTCCGTTTGATGTTA
>JAUZPC010000439.1 GCA_030706105.1 Bacteroidota bacterium
CTTTCCTTATTTATTTATTTTTCACAGCCGGCTGCCTGTTATTTGTCATCAGCAATACAGCATTATATGTTTAGCTATGCTTATTTTTTCTTTTCAAAGATGCTGTCGGATATTCCTTTATTAATTATATAGTTGGTATAAGTAATATAAACCCTGCCCTGCCTGCTTTTAATTTCCTTCTTTTTTGCCCCCTCCGTATTATTATCACTAAAAGCCTTAGGGAGGCTAATCCTGTCAGCGTTAAAGGTAAATACCAGATTTGACGGCAGATTGTATTGGTTATTACCGTCATATTTAAGTTCAATTACAAACGTACCATTAACCTTTGCAGTGGTTTCAACCTTTCTAATCGTATTTGTCTTTTGGTCTATCCAAAGCGTTGAAAGAATAACTTCGCTTTTCTCATTATTAGGGATAACCTTAACTACGCTTGCTTTAATCCCGTCTATCATCTCTTCTTTTACATATATGGCAGTGTAATTCCCTTTAAGCAGCGCAGCGGGTGAAAAATCCATCCCCTCTTTAGGCAGCAGCGCAAATGTTTTGGACTCAATATGCATTTTATCAGGAGCCTTAAAGTAAATTTTAGCATCAGAATCCGGAGCTTTAATAAACGGAATATCAAGTTTAATTTTTACGTTTGCCTGATAATCCTTTACTCTTTCCGAGGCTTTTTTAACGTTATTCAAAATAATATCGGGATCTTTTATTTGTGCCATTGCGGCAGTAAACAAAAGTATTATTAAATAAATTACTTTTTTCATATTTATATCATTATTATTTATAAAACAATTATTAGGTCAATATATCTTTTCTTTTAAAGATTAATAATGTTGCAGTGTATAATACTGCAATATGCCCGGCAAGTACAAGAACCGCTTTTATTATGGAATCAATATCCACCGGGCTATCAAAAAACGACTGCCAGTTTAGCATATAACTTGTAAACAAGAAGGGTTTAAGCTTTTGGAAGAAGTCAATATCAATTGCGGATATAATTAAAAAAACTATAATTATTGCCATGGTAGTAATAATAGGACCGATGGCATTTTCCACAAGTGACGAAAAGAAGAAGGCGACTGAAGTAACCACGCACATGCATAATGCTGCATATCCATAAGCTAAAACGAACCTCCAAATAACATCTGTTCTTTCAAAAATTATTATTTGTGATGATTTACTAACAATAAGCTCACCCGTTCCAAACAAAATATAACCAAGCCCCATACTTATTAAAGCCAGCCAAAAAACAAGCATATTAGCATAAATTAACCCTGCTGCAAATTTAGATGTAACTACCTTGAACCTGCTTACGGGTCTTGTAAGAAGCATTCTGTATGTTCCCGCTGTAGCTTCCCCGGCAAGCAAATCCCCCGCAACAAGAGTAATTAAAAACGGAATATGTAATGCAATGCTATTTATTATAAGATAGGAAACAAAATAAGTGTTAAGAAAATTCCCGACAAAAATGAATGACTGCCCCATGCTGCGTGTAATCCAGTCAAAGGTTCTTTCTTTTTGGATTAACATGGCAATTTCAATAAGAGGAATTAATGCAGCTATGGCAATAAAGCCTATGTAAGTTCTCCATTTGCTAAAAATTTTGAATAATTCAATTCTTATTAATGTAAACATTATGCCCCCTTTTCAGTAATGCTTAAAAAATATTCTTCCAATGACCTGGTAGGTACAATTGAGAGGACTTCAATATTATTTGAAACCATAAACCTGTTAAGCTCCGGTATTTCCTTTGTCTCTAAATTAAATATGAAAGTGCTGTTGCTTTTAGAATCTAAAAAACTGCCCCACCTTGACTCCGTAACTATGCGGTTAAAGTCTTCAGGGTTCCCGACATCAACTTTAACATTCAACTTGCCTGCAAAAAGAAGTTCACGTACGTCACCTTCAACTTTTGCATTTCCCTTATTAATAATAATCATTCTGTTAGCGGTAATTTCCACCTCATTTAGTAAATGTGACGAAAGCAAAATGGTTTTGTGCTGCTCTTTGCTTAACATTAATATCAAATCACGGATCTCTTTCATCCCCTGCGGGTCAAGGCCTGTAGTTGGTTCGTCCAATATAATTAATTCCGGGTTATGCAATAAAGATTGTGCTAAGCCCAGGCGCTGCTTCATACCGTGAGAAAATGTTTTCACTTTGCTCTTAAATCTTTTTTCAAGCCCCACAAGTTCAAGTACTTCCATTATACGCCTCTTTGGAATTTCATGACCCGAAATGCTGCCAAGAATTTCAAGGTTTTTATAGGCGGTCAGGTATCCGTAAAAATCCGGCTTCTCAATAATTGCCCCGGTATTTCTTAAAATTTCCAAACGATGTTTAACAAGGTCTTTCCCAAATATTTTAATTGAGCCAGAGTCAGGTGATATTAAAGTTAAAAGCATTCTGATAGTAGTGCTTTTACCGGCCCCGTTGGGGCCCAAAAATCCAAAGACATCCCCTTTATAAACATTAAAGCTCAAATCATTTACAGCTTTGATGTCCTTAAAGTGCTTATTCAGATTCTTAATTTCAATTACTGCTTCACTCACGGAATAATCCTTAATTATGGTTTTTACCAATACAAAATTAAAAAAACTGTCGGCAAATACACAACTCAAATGACTTACGGTATTTTGTCTTGATAGATATACTTTTTTAATGGATAAGAAGAGTCCCCGATATAATGTTAGTTGTTAGTTGTATTGTTACAGGTTTTGTTATTTATTCTTATTTTTATGAATGATATATTTAATTTAAATAAATTAAGATTTTTATGACTGATAATTTGAATTTGTATTGCAACAGCTTAACAAAATACTCGCGCTTTAATACCAGAGAAGTTACCGTAGGCGACATTCCTTTGGGAGGCAATAATCCCATCCGCATACAATCCATGAC
>JAUZPC010000044.1 GCA_030706105.1 Bacteroidota bacterium
CTTTTAGCCACATAATAGGCCAAAGAAAGCTCAGCGTTTTTAACTGCAGGAGTTTTATAGTATCTTTTACCGTTTGACTGCGCTAAGGCAGTAATCATTCTAAAGCAGGGAACATCTTCACTAAGAACAACCGAGAACAAAGTTTTGTCGGCAAGCTCAATATAGCCGACACTTTCCCTGTCAATATTAATGTTTTTGTTTTCTTTAATGTCCGAAACAATTTCCTGCGTAACTTTTACATTTTTACCGCCCTTAATACCTTCAAATACATGGAAATAAACAGAAGGCTCCGTCAATCCCGGTATAAAGTAATAATTGCTAAGAGGTAAGCCGCGTAAAACAGAATTTATCAGGGCAACATTTGTGGAGGCAGTATTAGAACCCTGATTCATGGGCTGAGTTTCGGAAACGGAAACATCACTATCCAGATTAAGTGAAGAAAACTCTTCTGATTCAAAGCCGCGGTTTGCTACGTCAAATGAGCCGGCTCTTATTACAGAAATATGGTCTTTCTCATTATTTATGACAGCCAGTTTAGTGTCATTTCCTTCACAATATATACAAACTAATGGTTTCACTGTTTACACTGCCGATAATAGTTGATGAATTCTTGTTTTATTATTTGAATATGATACAGCATTTTCTAAAGATATTCTCTTCTGCATATAAAGACGCTTCAAATCTTGTTCCATAGTAATCATACCTTGCGGACCACCCTGGTTAATCATCATATAAATTTCACCGGTATTATTATTCTTTATAGCGGCTTTTACGCTTGGAGTTACAATCAGAACTTCTTTTGCCAGAACACGTTTACCGTCTAAACTTGGAACAAGTTTTTGCGAGACAACAGAAACTAAGACATCAGCTAATCTGTTTCTTACGCGTTCCTGTTCTGCCGGTTGAACTTCTGCTATAATTCTATCAATGGACTCAACAGCCGAGCTGGTATGCAAAGTTGAAAAAACTTTATGCCCTGTATCGGTAACTTCCAGAGCGGCTAAAATGGTATCCGGGTCTCTCATTTCTCCAATTACAATAATATCAGGATCTTGTCTTAATGCCTGAATAACGCCATCTTTAAATGATGTAACATCCCGGCCTACTTCTCTATGCCTTATAATGGAGGCATTTGATTTATGAACAAATTCAATTGGTGCTGCAATTATAACAATATGTGCGGGATCAATCTTGTTATGGGCATCAATAATAGAATCTAATGTAGAAGATTTTCCTGAACCCGTGATGCCTGTTATCAAAGAAAGACCAAACTTAATATATGAATGGCTCATCGTTTTTAGTACATTTGGATGGAAATCCAATCCCTCTAAAGGCCTTACATTCATATTTATAGAGCGCATGTTTAATGCCAAAGAATCAAGATCGTAATAAGCATCAGCTCTAAATCTTACATCTACATGCCTTCTTTCATAATGGTAAGAATAGCTGAAATCCAAATTCCGGTTCTTTTCAAGCATTTTCCGCTGGTTAATATTCAGCAGATTTATAATCAACACCGAAAATTCGTCAGTTGTAAATTGGGCAAATTCTTTAACCCGCTCCTTCTTACCGAAAATTCTTAACCAAACATAAGCGCCATTACCATGCCCGCCAATTTCAATATCAGAAGCTTCCCGTTCAATCATACCGGTCAGTAATTTATTTATATACTGCCTTAAAATTACTCTTTCGCTCGGAGAAATTTTATCTATATACCCATAAAGATAGCTCATCCTGTCCGGGCCGAATAAATACTCAGGTATAGTATCGGTGATTTTTTTCAAAATCTCTTTTAAATCATTTATGTCTGCTGATAACGCCACTTTTTTGAAACTCTTTTTTTTTAAAACTTAAATTACTTCGTATTTCGTTCAATTACAATATTTATTTCCTCTATTATCGAAAATAAATTTTTCTTTATTATACCTGTATTAACTCTTTCAATAACAAACTTATCTGTTCTGTTCACAATTTTTTACTCAATACTTTACACTATCAAATTTCCTTCGTTCACTGATAACTGTTAACTAAACCCTATTCCCACCATCTTAAAATTTGGAACCGATCTGTAACCGGAAAGTTTGGCGGTGCATTTTTGAACAAACGATCATCATATTTATAATTCTTATTGAATCCACTTGAAATTGATCCTCCACTGAAAGTACCAACCGCACCACGGTTGTACTGAGCAAGGCTGCCATACAAATTTAGATATCCGCAATATCCACGACTGCCGTAATTCTGAGCATTGAACTCGCCCGTTGCATATAGAGAAGCTGTAATATTACAATCGTGATCATTTGCAGTATTATCTGTAACTACAATATTTTTTTGAGAAACGATACCAAGATATTGAGATGAAGCCGGATTGGTCCTGGGATCGTCATGAACTCCAATATCGTCGTCAATATAGACATTTCCTTTTGTAGAAGATCCTGATGGAATTAAAGAAGCAATGGTGACACTCCCATCAATTTTGCCTTTAAGATGAACATCACCGTTTATGCAAATTGTGCCATTTGACGTCAAACTTGAAAGAGGTACAGTAGAGTCTGCACCGCCGGAAGTATACCTTATTTTAACATTACTACTACCGTCCATTGTAATCCAGGTTTCACCATCATGATAGAACCCATGTGCTATTGCTGCTGCTTTGATAACATCTATGTTCGAAGAAAGCATAGGTATGTTTACACCATACTCATATCCGCCCCAGAATTGTGGATTGGTAGAACCACTGGTTCTATAGGGTCCCTTTGCCATAGTAACCTTGCCTTTAAAAACAGGTCTACCGCTAACATATAAATAGTCATTAGTGTGCATCGCACCATTAATTGTATCTCCGGTAATAAAATAAACGCCCGGGTCAGTGTTCATATACATTAAATACTTCGAAAAGAAAGCAACGTTTAGTTCTACAACTGTTGTATCATAATAACCTAAATACCGGCCTACGGATACTACTCTTACACCTCTAACGCCCAATGACGTATCCGTAAATACGCTAACATCAAGCGTACCGTTAGAAAGCGAAACATTTGAGTAACCTGTCCTCCAGGTATTGTCTTTGAATAAATTGCTGACTGCCATATTTGCACCGCTGGAAGCAATATGTCTTGCGTTTGCCCATCCATAATATTCTATTACATTATTTATGGCATCATTTGCAGATTGATTATTTCTCTGCATCAGAACGCCGATGACCATGTAAGAACCTAATACAACTAATAAAATCATTTTTCCCATAGTATCACCTGTTTAGATTTCTTGATGTAATTCTTGTTTGTTTCCAGTATGCACTTGGGTATTGTCCGTCAATAGGGAATATGCTTTGAACCGCTATAGAAATTTCTACAATTTTTATTGCTACTAATACTGAAGTAACATTCATATCCTGGTCGTAATATCTAAAATGAAGGTCAGTTACTCCTAAGTTACTTGGATGTGGAGTGTCTCCATCTACGGATCTATATAGATATTTATCATTAGGATTAGGGGTACCGCTTAGCTCAGATGCAGGCCCAATATAATATGTAATAGTATCAAGATTTCCATTTCTATTAATGTCGGAAAGGTATGAAATTCTATTGGAATCTGCTCTTATAATACATTTAGTTGGATCTGATACACCATATCCCATCTTCCTGAAGTCATATTCCAGGATGTTAACAACTGTAGTAAGGTTTCTTTGAACAATACTTGTTTGTGAATACAAATTAGCAGCAGTCTGGGCATTACCATGTATGTTCATAATTTGAACTAAAAGCATTCCGCCTATTATAAAAGAACCCGCTAAATCAAGTGCTACCTGAAATCCCATTTTGCCGCCTCTTAAAAATAACTATATATATAGTTCATAGTAACAGGGACTGTCATATAAGAATTACTTACAGTCACTGTCATTTTTTTATGCCAGGTCTTAGAGCCGGAAGTAACAGATGGATTAGTATCCGCAACATAGACTACAGAAATAGAGACATTATAAGTAGCTCTTTGTGTTGTTGCTGTTGTAGTATATCCATTATAATCGTCAAAGTCATTAAATAAATTGATATTTGTTTCTCCTGCTTCCGGGCCAAGCGTTGTGCTCAATGAAGAAGTACTACTAACTGCAGCATAAATTGTCTGCTGATCAAAAGACTCGCCAATTGCTCTTTCCAAATAAGATTCAGCAAGTGATACTGCTTCTATAGTATATTCAGACTCAACCATTGTCTGGTTGGAATTCAAATATGATGTATTAAGGGTTAAAGAAATAATCCCTAATAGAGCTATTGATGCTATTGTTAAAAATGTTTGAGCTAAACCCATAACTTTTGTTTATTTAATTATTATATAAAACCTTGACCTTGAAACTTTTACCAGTTCTATGTCCTCCGCTCTCTCCAGCAACCCTAACCAGCAGCTAACAACAAACTTAGTCTTCCGTTGTACCCGAGAGTACTTCTTCCAACGATGTTAATCCCTGCTTAACCTTTTCCAAACCTGACTCTCTTAAAGTAAGCATTCCATCTTTTACTGCCTGGTTTCGTATTTTCTCTTCATCTACGTCTTCACCTGACTTTAAAATTTGGTGCTTAATCTCTTTTGTAAAATAAAGGGCTTCATGAATTGCCAAACGACCTTTGTAACCGGTATTATTGCACTGCTCACACCCAACGGCTTCATATACCGTATATTGCTGCCATTCTTCAATTTTCAATCCGGACGCAACCATAAACTGCTCATCAAAAGTTGTCACCTTCTTTTTACAACTATTACACAATTTTCTGATCAACCTTTGTGCCACTATTATATTTATTGCATAAGCAATAAGAAATGGCTCAATACCCATTTTATAAAGACGGGCAACTGCACTTGGAGCATCGTTTGTATGCAGCGTAGAAAATGTTAAGTGACCTGTATTTGCAAGCTTTATCGCAGTTTCGGCAGTCTCTTTATCTCTCATCTCACCAACAAGAACGATATCAGGATCATGCCTCAAAATTGAACGAATTGCCTGTTCAAAATTCATTTTAAACCCAATTTTGAGCTGTCTGGCACCTTCAATAACATATTCAACAGGGTCTTCAACAGTTAACACATTTACCGTTGGATCAATAACCTGGTACAATGCGGCGACAAGTGTAGTACTTTTTCCGCTCCCTGTCGGTCCAGTTAGTATTACCATACCTTGCGGCTTGTTTATTGCTTTTTGGAATGAATCTCTCGCATAACCCATCAAACCAAGTTTTTCAAGGTCTTTAACAACTTTTCTATCATCAAGGATACGAATTACGATGGATTCAAATTTATTCTTTAATTCCGTACCAACCATCGGAAGTACAGAGACCCTAAACCTGATAACGTGGCCATCAATATCTCTCTGAATAAAACCGTCCTGTGCTCTTTCTCTCTCAAACCTATCCATCCCTTTTGACCGGTCTTTTACAACTGCAATAACAGCTTCCGGTAAAGTTCCTTCCTGAATATGCCAGATTTGCAAATTACCGTCAATTCTGAATAAAATATCCGTTCTGCTTAAGCCTTTTGGTACAAAATGGATATCACTTGCTCCTTTTCTAACACCCTCAAGTAAAGCTCCCTCAACAAGATTTATCAAAGCACTTTTATTAATCTCGGCATTTAAAGCTTCTTCATCTAAATTTGCATCGTCCTGAGCTTCCAAGTGAACATCCTCGCCACCGGCTTCTTCCATCATCTTTAGGTAAACGTTCTCAGGAGGAATAATGATATTTATCAGTTTATCAAAATCTTTTTTCTTGATGAAAATAACTTCATACTTTTTTGCATTCAGACTAAATGCTATTTTGGGAATATTTCTGTTGGTGGGATCTATAGCAGCTAAGATAAGCTTATCTTTAATTCTTTCATCAAACATCAACGGAATAACACAGTGCTCAAGCATCTGCCCCTTCACACTGTCCTGAACCCCATTAATCATTTGTTTAATTGCTTCTAATTTTTGATCCGGTATTTCTTCAATTCTTGTATCAAATTCCCTAAAAGCATATAAAATGGCCACTTCTCTAAAAATTGTATCGTGATCATACTTAAAATCCTGAACCAGAATTTGTGCAAGATTACGCTTAATTTTACCCGTATCATTAGCTTTTGCCGCCATCGCTTTTTCCAGCATTGGCGCATCGATTATCCCTTTTTTAAAGAGTAGATAACCAATTTTGTCCGTCATCTCAAGATTGCTGTCAATCATACTATATTTCTCTCAATAATCGGCTGATTTGAAGAAGTTCCCGGCGGTTTTGGGTTTACTGTTGCAGTCTCAGCAGAAACTAATGTCAACGCAATCATTACAACCATTATTATCATTGCAATAAATACCTGTACTACTTCAATTAAATTTTTCAGCTTATAAACTGTTTCACTTTCATAATAATTTGCAAGCTGCAGTGCAGTATTTTTTATAGTACCGGATTCTTCACCAGAGTGAAACCTTGATAAAGCAGTCTCAGTAAATACTCCGCTGGCTTCAAAAGCTTCTGAAATTCCACGTCCGCTTTTAATCATTAAAGGGATTGCAACATTTTTTATTCTTTCCTCAAAATATTTGTTGCCAACAGCCTCAGCAGCTATTCTAATTGGCTCAATACTTTCTGCGGATCCACTGTACAAAGTATAAAACACACGGCAATATACTTCAATTAGTGTTTTATGTATTAATGTACCGATTACCGGCATGCGGATTAGATATTTATCAATTATATAACCGCCTCTCTTGGATTTTGACCACCTCCAAAGAATTATCGGAGGCCCTAAAAACAAAAAAGTAACAATATATGGATGACCAAGGATTAAATCACTTAATTTAAGGGTAAATGCCGTCATTGGCGGTAATGCAATACCAAACTTGACGAATAGTTTTGCAGTTTCCGGGAAAATATACCCGACATAAAACATAACGGCTGCAAACAAAACCAATAAAGTTACCATAGGCGTAATTAAAGCACTTTTAAGACTCTTTTTAAATTCTTGAGTTCTCTCTAAAAATTTTGCTGTCGCCTTATAAATTTCCGCCATATTACCGGACTTGGAAGCAAGCCCAAGCATATATGCAGTAAATTTACCAAATACATTCTGATATTTTAAGAATGTCTGCTCACTATCGGCCCCTTTTTTAAGGTCATTGTTAATTTCTTTTAGAGTTTCACGAAGTGTTTTGTTTGCGGTATCATTTATTAATAAAGTAAGTATTTCACCATAAGCAAGTTTTTGGTCCAATAATTCAGAACTTATTTTTACATATGTAACAATATCTTGTGTAGGAGGTGTAGGCTGAAAGTCAAATAATTTTTTATTTATTGAAATTACCTGAAAGCCCATTCTCTCTAAAGCAGTTTTTACTTCATCTTTTGTAAAGGCTTTTTGCTCACCCTGAAGCGGTTTTTCTTTCCCCTTCCGCACTCTATAAATGTACGTAACCTTATTTTCAATCTTTTTAACTTTTAATTGGTTCCGGTCGGCAAGTTTATTAATTTTTTTTCTGCCCTCACTAACACTTAAGGCAGAAAGAGACCCGTTTATTACTTGTCCATTTAATTTTTCAGCTGTAAAACGAAATTCTATCATTATTGTCCTATTTAAATAACCATCCGATTATTTTTTATAATATAACCAACACTTAGAAAAATAAGTAAGCAAAAAAAATACCAAAGACTTTTAGATTAAAGATAATAGTTTTTTTTGAAAGAATGAAATGTTTTTTACACCAACGAGAAGTAAAAGATGCCAATAGAAGTAGAAAAATGATCTTAGTTCGTTTGATTTAAAGTACTAATTCCAAACTGATTAATAGTAGCCTGATACTGGATATTACCGCCTGCTACGCTTGGACTATCACCCGACTGTACACCGGTTCCCTGAATAACAATTGAATCTTGCCCGGCACTAAGTATAGTATAAGAACCGTTAAGAGTAGTTGACATACCAGTAGGAATTTGGAAATTTACAAAAGAAAACCCGCCACCACCCATCATAATCGGTTTACGGAAGTAAGCATCTGCACGAAAAGCTAAATTATGCAAATCATGAATAACTGCATCACGGTTTGATTTAGTAGCGCTTGAAGAGAATAAAGTTAACCCTACAATAATTGCTAATCCGACTACAATAATACCTAATATAATTAATAATAATTGCTGCTGTCCCATAATGTTTACCTCATTAATTTAGAAAGGGCTATATTTCTATAGCCCTTAAAAAATAAAACCTCTGTTAAGGATTAGTACATACTATAGCAATAGGATTTGTATTAGCAGGTGTAATGGTACATGTAAATGTAATAGCAGAACCATTTGCGCCTTTTTCAGTACCTGTTCCGGTAAATACTATTGATGTTGCAGTTCCTGCAGTTGAGATTGTATAAGCACCATTTGCAGTTTGTCCCATGCCTGTAGGCATTGCATATCCGGCAAATGAACTCTGTCCACCGCCCATAGCAGTAGGAGTTTTATAATACTGCATTGCTTTTGCTGCCAAGTTGTTAAGATCTGCAACTACAGCATTTTTGTTGCTTTCTACAGCGTTTGAATTGAATAAATTGATACCAACTACAATTGCGATACCTACTACGATAACGCCAAGTACGATTAAGAGAAGTTGTTGTTGACCCATGATGTGTCTCCTATGTGTTTGTTTTTTTTATTATGTGATTACTTGAAATTTTAACTTACGTCTTTTGTAAGTCAAGTTATTCCAATTTTATGCCAATTCCTTTTCCTTTGTTTTCAGATAATAATCGAACTTTTTGATATTTTGTTTAGCCGAAAGGTAAATTTTACAGGAAATTTTTACAATACAAGAATTTTTTACCACTCCGCGCTAAAACTATAGGTAAATTTAGTAAAAATAATTATTTAAGTCAATACCCTTAAAGTAATTTGTTAAGAATTTTTCACGGCACACAATATTTTTTGTAATTATTACAAAGAGTAATAATATTAGCCATATGCACATTTTACAATAAGGTTCGCCATTTAACACCTACAAAAATTTAATATTACTTTAATTTTTATTCATTTTATACTTATCTTTCAAAATATTATTTGAAGTTTTTGTAGACATTTTTATAATATAATTAAAGAATTTATTTTCAGAGTGATTTTTGTTATATAGGTATAGTAATTAATAATCAGGTATATGATGCTCTTTCTTGGAATTCTTGCATTACTGCAACTAGCCATTATTCCCGGTGGAATAGTTTTAAAACTTTTTAGGATTAAAACTTCCGGGTGGATTATGTTTTTTCTATATTCCCTGGGCCTGAGCCTCTATGTTAATTATATTACTGTCTGCCTGCTTACATGGGCAAGGGTTTATGTTACTCCGGTAATATTTGTTCTGTTCTTTATAGAATTGTGTTATTATATTTTTTTATATAGGTATAGTAATCTACATCTGTTATTTAAAGAAACAATTAGCAGTATATTTTTAAGAATTCAGAAATATTATGCAGAACTTTCCCTATTAAATAAATTTCTTCTCATATTTTCAATAATTATTGTTCTTTTCTTTTTAGCGTTAATTCCATTTAGTGCAGGTACGTCTTATTATTTTACAGATGCTCATGTACAATATACAAGATGGCCAAGTAATTGGGCTGCTAATACTTTTCCTGTCAGACCAAGCCATTATCCGCAATTATTCTCAACAAACTTGTCAATAATAAATATTGTTACTGGTGATGGGGGGCTAAGATTTTTTACTAAATTATTTATGCCGGTTTTTTTTATCAGCATCTTATTGATGTTTTTCGATCTGGCTAAATCTAAAAAGTCTCCTGCCTATCTTGCAGCATTATTAATATACAGTATGATTCTGCTTATTATGTACGGGGTATTATTTATTTTAGATGTTAACGCTGACATACCCGTATCTTTTTTTGGCTTCCTTACTTTTTATACAATCCTTCAACAAAGTACGAAAAAGTTTGATATAAAAAATATTTTATTAGTCTCAGTATTTGCAGTTTCCTGCGCCAACACAAAGCTTGCCGGATTCTATATGTTTTTTGTTGTCTGTCTATGGCTGCTTTTTAGATTCTATTCTTTCAGGAAGGAAATCCCGACTTCAATATTAATTAAAACCGGAGTTTATATAGTTCTTATTTTTGCTGCTGGTAATTTTTGGTATTATATTCAGCCAAGTGAAATGGTGGAAGGATTAAATCAATCTACCTGGCTGCAACCTACATATTTACAAAGATGTATTAATGCAGTCTATATACTTGCATATAGTGCCGGAATACCTTTTTTCCTATTGACTCTTATAAGCCTTGCCGCCTCATTATTTGTTATAGAAGCAAGGCATATTATGTATATAGTAGTGCTTCCAGCCTCAATAGTTTGGATGTTCTTTTTCAGCAACGATTTAAGAAATTATAGTTTCGTAATACCTTATATTGCATACTGCTCTGCATTTGGACTACAATTTATTTTCCACAAAATTGCCAGCTCAGAAGGCAAAACAAGTCCGTCCATCTTCAACTTTAACCAAAAGCTAATAACTCCTATTATCATCCTGCTTATTGTGGGGGTTGGTTTCTTGGCCGGCACAAATGACTTTTTTAACTTTTTAATCAAAATGTCCTATACCTTAAACAGCTTTGCTTTTAACCGTTTCAGATTGGTTAACACAATAGAGATTGGTTACTACAAATACGTAGAATACTATGTATCAGCAATAAGATTATTATGCATTTCCTTGTTACTTATATATGCCTTAAGGAAATCAAAGATTAAAATTGTTTATATAGTATTAGTTTTACTTCTTGCTTGTGTTATGGCAAATTTTACATTTTTAAGCCAAGATAAAATTTGGCAGATGCAAAAAAAGGATACTGATCTGGTTAGAGCCCGTAATCTTCAATTCCTGATATATTCAAGTTTGGATACCAAGGGTAGAACTAATTTAATAAATACGAATAGTTCGCTTTATATGCAATTAGTACCAAGCACAAGAACTGCAAATGTATTTATACCTCAACCAGATTCTCTAATGAAAATAGAGTGTAATTATCAGTATGATAATAATTTTATTTTATTGCAAAAAGACAAACTAAATAAAGAAGAAATAGAAATGTTTATGCATAAAAACAATTTAACGATAAATCTGGATGGAATTGATTTTTTCTTGTTTAGAATTATAAACTAGCATAACAGCCGGCCAAACATTTTTTTGTATAAGGGCTATTGTTTTCTAATAGCCCTTATTAATATTATTAATTAGTAGCAGCAATTGCTATAGGGTTTGTATTAGCAGGGGTGATTGTACAGGTATAGGTTACATTTGACGAGCCATCATTACCTTTCTCAGTTCCTACTCCGGTGAATACAATGGCGGCATCAGTTCCGGCTGTAGAGATTGTAAAAGTTCCGTTTGCAGTTGATCCAAGCCCCGTAGGGATTACATAACCCACAAAAGAATTGCCGCCCCCGCCCATTGCTGTTGGCGTCTTATAATATTGTATAGCCTTTGCAGCCAGATTGTTTAAGTCCGCTACTATTGCATTCCTATTGCTTTCCACAGCGTTAGAATTAAATAAATTAATCCCTACTACGATAGCTATTCCTACGACAATTACGCCTAATACAATTAACAAAAGTTGTTGTTGACCCATGGTATTACTCCATTATGTTTATTTTTATTATTTAAGAAAATGACTTATTTCAATTTCACCTACACTTCCAATTATACTAAAACTATGCCATGATAATTTAAGATTCATTATCAGAAATTGTCGTGCTATAAGACATATGAGTATTAAAAAGGAAATGGCTGCGGTTAGTCTGTTAAGCATCAACTTTATTTGATAATTTACAAACTATTTCTCTGCTGAAATATTTAAGCGCTTGTAGCTAACTATTTAGGATATATTGGTTTAGTTACAGTTGTATGAATTTTACTTTTTTTTATTTATTTTATTATATGAATTTTATAAAGGTTTATAATGATAAGTAAAGAATTACTGGAAATACTTTGCTGTCCGGAAAGTAAGGCGCCTGTTGTTTTAGATGGAGATTACCTTATCTCAACAGATAAAAGTACTCGCCGAAGATATAAAATAGTTGATGATATACCCGTAATGCTTATTGATGAGTCAGAACAATTAACTATGGAAGAATGGCTTATCATTATGAAAAAACATAATATAAAGACAGAGTTGTAAAATGGACCCAATTAATATTATTTTAGGTATAAATTTTATTGCTACTTTTGCTGCAAATTTGCCGGGCTCCAGAAAAAACCTCAAATCTACGGTAGTCCCAACTAAAATAAAACCAAAGACTTACCTACAAAACTTACCATTAATACTTGCTACAATAAATGTGTTCTTCATATTGATTAGTATTTTTGGAATTGGTACTTTATCGTACTCAAGTGAATATTTTAATGCACGGATTATATGTCTGATATGTTATATAATTTTCTCCTGGGTTCAAATTATGTCAGTAAAAGCCCTGGGACAAAATTA